>JAGRIO010000639.1 GCA_020443225.1 Pseudomonadales bacterium | reverse complement strand
CGCATGCTTTCGATTGTGCCGCTCTTAAACGGCGGGGGTCTTTTTGAAACCGGCGCCGGGGGTTCGGCGCCGAAACACGTCGAACAATTTCTGGGAGAAGGGCATCTGCGCTGGGATTCTCTGGGAGAGTTTTGCGCCCTGGTGGCCTCCTTTGAGCATGTAAGCGCCAACTTCAAGAATGTAAAGGCCCAGGTCCTCGCCGACAGCCTGGACGAAGCCATCGGCAAATTTCTCGAAAACGGACGTTCGCCTTCGCGTAAGGTCGGCGAACTCGACAATCGGGGCAGCCACTTTTACCTGGCGCTCTACTGGGCTCAGGCCCTGGCGGCCCAGAGCAAAGATGCCGACCTCCAGAAGCGTTTTCAGTCGGTGGCTAAAGCGCTGAGTGAAAACGAAGCGAAGATCCTGGACGAACTCAACGGAGCCCAGGGTAAGCCGGTCGATCTGGGCGGTTATTATCAACCGGACGATCAAAAGGCCTTCGCGGCCATGCGTCCGAGCGCCACACTCAACGCGATCATAGACGCATAGCGCGACACGGCCTGAG
>JAGRIO010000638.1 GCA_020443225.1 Pseudomonadales bacterium | reverse complement strand
GAAACACCGTCCACCTTCCGCTTTCCTGATCATAGCGGGCCGACTTGACGCGGGTATTGAAGTCGATGTCCTTGCGCAGGTCGTAACGGTCGGCGACATGGCACAGGTACTTGAGCACTTCCGGCTGGGCGGGGAAACGCTCATGCCAGTCCCACTCCTCCAGCAATTCCGGATCGGTGGAATAGCAGAAGATGCGACTTTCCGAATCGACCCGCAGGCCGGGGTAGCGGTTCCAGTACCAGGTTCCGCCCACTTCCGGTGCCGCATCGACGGCCCGCACGCTGAAGCCGTGCCCGCGCAGTTCCTTGAGCGCGGCAAGACCGCCAAATCCAGCTCCGATAATCACAACGTCGAAATCGGTCTTCGCCGTTCCGCCCGCGTCGGTGGGTGTCGTGGTCTCACTCATTGCCATCGATTTTCCGCTCCTTGACCACACATCTGTTGTCGATGTGCTGGCTACCCCGCGCATTTTGCGCGATGCTTGCGCTGAAATTCCGATCCGGTCGCCCTGTCAGGTAACAAGACAGATCAGCGAAACTTCAACCAAG
>JAGRIO010000062.1 GCA_020443225.1 Pseudomonadales bacterium | reverse complement strand
TATGCATCTGGCAGATCTCGTTGAGGGTGAGACAGAAGTGATCGCGGACCAGTTACACATACGCCCCGCGCCGGGCCATACACCGGGATCTGTCACCATCGACCTGCACAGCCAGGGCAAAAGTGCCCTGTTCACGGGTGATATTTGCCATCATCCCCTGCAGGTGTATTTTCCGGACTGGAACAGTGCCTATTGCGAACTGCCCACACAGGCACGGGAAACCCGACACCGCATTCTGGCTGAGAGCGAGGCCGCCGGCAAACTACTGATGCCAGCGCACTTCGGAGCCTCGTTCTGTGGCTATGTCCGGGCAGATGACAGCGGCTTCAGTTTCGACTTCAGCCACAACTGAAGAGAGACAGGACTGTCTCAGTCCAGCATGACGGTTTTATCGTCTTCGACGGTACCGTCATATTCCGGGTTGAGCTCGTAGCTGACATCTCCGTCCTGTCGCCCGCGATGGATAAAACCCAGCAGCACGATTTGTTCAAGACGATAATAAAGTTCCCGGTCGGGGATAAAAGAGAATTTTTCCTGCAGCACGGCAATCGTGGCTGATTTGTGCGCTTCCATGTACTGGAGAATCTGCAGTTGGGTACCCGTCAGATTCTTGCGAATATCCCACCAGTCTTTTTCCGCTTCTGCGGGTCCGGCGCCAACGCCAGACTTGCCGCCCAGAGACTTGCCTATCAGTACACCAACGATAATTCCGGCTATCGCGCCAATACCTGCTAACAGAATATTGTCCATCATCCCTTCTCCTGAAGTTGGGTGGCTGCTCAAGATTTGAGGCCAGTACTACAGATCCTTATCTTATCCTCACCAGTGTCTGATTACACCCCGTGAACACCGGCATCCGGTGCTTCCACAAACAGCCTTGCCACTTCGGCTGCACGCCGCAGCTGGGTAGCACGTTGATTGATGTAGCCTTTCTCCGTGAGTTCATTGCCATCCATTGAGGGTGGTTCTTCAAGCAACAGAAACCGCGCGATACGGGTGGAAGAGCCGGTATGCAACGTATTATGAGACTGCAACGCGGAGCGAATATGGGCAACCAGTTCACCCGACTTCACAGCGGCGGCCGCAAGGACAGCTGCATCGGCAGTATCCCGCGCTGCCGGTGCAATATCGGTCAGATTCCGGCAGGCATTCAGATTCGGCCATAACATCACTGCGACGAAGGCTTCATTCAGGCCACAGATGATTGCATCCCGTACCCAGGGGGAACAACAGCCTGCCACCTGAGTCCGCAGGGTACCTGCTGATACCCAGGTGCCGGTGAGCAGTTTGAATTCTTCTGCCACCCGACCATCAAATGCCAGCCCCGCTTCGGGTCGCTCCGGGTCGACGAACCGCACCGCATCGCCCATGCAGAAGAAACCCTCTTCATCAAAGGCGCTGGCGGTTTTCTCCGGGTCTTTGTAGTAACCCCGGGTAACTGAACCCCCTTTGACCCTGATCTCCAGTTTGTCGCCGACCGGCACCAGTTTGATCTGAACCCCGGGAATCGGCAGCCCGATCGTACCCGGATTTTCCATTGGCCAGTAAACCTGGGTCACCCCGGTGACCTCGGTGGATGCCAGACTTGAAGTGATGCCGATGCGCTCGCCCGTTGCCTTCACTGACAGGGCCTGCAGCCTGTCGTAGAGTGAAGGGGCCATGGCGGCTGAGCCAAACGCCAGGCTACTGATACTTCCAAACACCTGGCGGCTCAGTGCTTCATCTTTTTCCAGCGCATCGGCCAGCATGGCATAGCCTACCGGCGCCCCGGATAAGACCGTAGGGGAGACCTCCCGCATATTGCGCAAAGTCTCTTCGTACTCTCCCGGCACCGGCCGGCCGGTGTCAAAATAAATGGTGCCACAACCAGCAATGACACTGTTCAGGCGCATGACACCAGCGCCCGTATGGCTCCACGGCATCCATTCAAGAACCCTGGAACCCGGTGGTACCAGGTCACCGCTGTCAGAGCCAGGACGGTTCAGACCTGCGGGCATCGCGATACTATGGCACATCTGCCCCTGGGTATAGATCACAGCCTTAGGCATGCCGGTAGAACCGGAAGTGAACATATAACGGGCTACCGTCTCGTGACTGAGTGCCGCCAGCGAGCGGTCTACCGCATCATCATCTGTAACAGTCAGCCAGTCACTGAGCGAACTGACCTTGCAGCCAAAGGCCTGGTCTGCAGTCTCTTCAGCAAGACTGACAATTTCAGTCTTACTGATCAGCCCGGCTTGTTGCAGCGCAGAAAGTGCCGGCTGAAAATCTGTCAGGTTGTCCACCACGATCACCGCTGGCGACAACAAACCGGCGATATGCTTCAACTTGGCATGATCTGTACTGAGCAATGAATAAGGTGCACTGACCGGTGTCACGGGAACTGCCGCCATCATGGCGCCAAAGGCAAACACAAAGTGACCGAAGCTTCGCGCCGACAACACCGCAACAGCGTCCTGCTGCCCCAGCTTACGTGCCAGTAAACCCGCCGCTACGCTGCGGCACTGAGCCACTGCGTCTGCATAGCTGAGAGCAACCCATTCCCCCGTACCGGTTCGTTGCGCCAGCAGCGCTCTGTCGGGCTGGCGTTGCGCCGAGGCGATCAGCACATGAGGAATGCTTTGCGCCGGTACTGCTGGCTCATAGGGTGAGGTGAGAAGAATCTCGCCGTTAGCGCGGTGTTCGAGGACGATCGCGGGTTCGCGTTTCCCCATGTCTTTGAATTCTGGCAACTGGTCTGGCATGTTTTTCCCCTGCGCTGGGTTCAGCTTTTTTTTGTGCGTCTTGCTCTGCGACGTTTGTCTGAGGACTGCATGAGAACTGCCTGTCCTGTGTCTGCAAACTTGCGCATGTGTTTAAATACCAGATCAGAGTCAATGAAGCCAGCCGGACCATCTATGCCAACTGTTTTCCGTCTTCTGGCCGTACTCGCAGGCCTGTGGTATGGACCGTCGGCAAGTGCCAGTGCTGCAAACGGTCCATGTCAGCGCGCCTTCCAGCCAACGACGGCAGAACAACTGATGGATCATCAGCAGTCGCCCGACGAGCCTGTTTCGCCGGGCAGCCGCATCGGAGAAATCCATCTCACCCGACATCAGATATTTAACGAGGAAAATCCTGACGAGGACAACCCGGTTTTTCGCTGGGCGAACCGGTTTCACATCCTGACAACTGAAAAGACTATCCGTGAAGAGTTGTTATTCCGTGCCGGGGATATTTACGATCAGCAGCAGGTCGATGAGTCGGCACGCCTTTTACGCAGCGCCAAGTATCTTTATGAAGCGAAAATACGCCCGGTTAACCCATGTGGAGACACAGTCGATATCGAAGTGGTTACCCGTGATGTCTGGTCCTTCACACCAGAAATAGCCGCTGACCGTTCCGGCGGCGAAAGTAACTACCGGGTTGCCCTGCGTGATACCAACTTCCTTGGTTCTGGCCGGTTTATTTCAGTCGCGGGCAAGAAAGATACTGACCGTGAAACTGTGAAGTTTGTCTATGAAGACAAAAATCTGGGGAGCAGCAGGATTGGTGCCCGACTGGCCTATACCGATGCTGATGATGGCGAAAGTCAGTACATTCGTCTGCAGCGCCCGTTCTATTCGCTGGATACGCGGTATGCATGGCAGGTCAGTCTGGAAACTGACAGTCGCTATGACACTCAGTACTTTCGGGGTGAAAAGCAGACCCAGGTGCAGCATGAGGTAGAGAATTTCAGCGTGAGCTATGGCTTCTCTGACGGCCTTGTTGACGGCAGGGCAACCCGGTGGACACTCGGTTACACCTGGCATGAGGACCAATTTTACCCCGGCCGTGACTACCCTTCCCCGGCAGAGTTTCCAGACGACCGGCGCCTGTCTTACCCCTTTGTGAATCTCACGATGGTGGAAGACAAGTATGCAACAGCCTTCAATCTGGACCAGATTCATCGCACCGAGGATCTGCATACCGGCTACACCTTCAGCACCACCCTGGGCTATGCCGATGCTGCATTCGGCTCCGATGAGGACCGACTGGTGCTTACCAGTCGATTTGCTGACACGCTCAGTTATACAGACAAAGTACTGCTGCAGCATGAACTGGCTGTCAGTGGATACTGGAACCTCGACCGGCAGGCTAAGGAAGATCTGCTGATCGACTACGAAATCCGCTATTTCCGGACCCAGACAGACAAGCGCTCATTCTTCGCAAGGTTACACGGCATTTACTCTGATGGCCTGAATGAGAATCAGCAGGTGACACTGGGCGGCGATGTGGGTGCGCGGGCATTCAGTTCAAGATTTCAGCAAGGGGACCGGATGATGGTACTTTCCCTTGAAGAGCGGCAGTACACTGACGTACATTTTCTGAATCTTATCCGGCTGGGATTTGCCGGTTTTGTTGACATCGGCCGGGCCTGGCAGCCCGGGCGGGACGATGGCATTGAGCAGGACATACTGGCTAACGCCGGAATCGGTATCAGACTGGCGTCCAGCAAAGCTGATACCGGCGGGATTATTCATATCGACTTTGCTTTTCCGCTAACCAACCGGGATGACCCGGAAGTCGAGGACGTACAGATATCTGTCAATATTAAAGACAGTTTCTGACAGGCCCGTCCCGCGAGCCAGCACCGGTTCCAACTCGGCGAGGTGTCAGAAGCACTGGTTAAGAACGATAAAAATACACAGTAGATGGGGGAACAACATGATCAAAAACATTTTCGACTTATCCGGACGTGTCGCTGTCATTACCGGGGGTAACGGCGGCATAGGTCTGGGTATGGCTAAGGGTCTGGCGAGCCAGGGTTGTGAAGTCAGCATCTGGGGCACCAACCCGGACAAGAATGCCAGAGCCCTGGAAGTACTCAGGGAATACGGTGTTAAAGCCAGTGCCCAGGTGTGCAATGTGGGTGATTCCACCGCGGTGAATGAGGCCATGACTGAAACTCTGAAGATACACGGCCGGGTAGACGGCTGTTTTGCCAATGCGGGCATCGGTGGCCGTGGCATCCCCTTTGAAGACATCAGCGACGATGACTGGGACCGGGTACTGAAGGTGAACCTGGACGGTTGTTTCTATACCTTCAGAGCTGCAGCGCGACACATGGTGGAACGTTCACGCAATGGTGACGCATTCGGACGTCTGGCAGGCACCGCCAGTCTGGCGGCTATATCAGGCCCACCCCGTGGCGAGCACTACGCCGCGACCAAAGGGGGCCTGATTTCCATGATCCGGTCGCTGGCTGTGGAATATGCCCGCCATGGTGTCACCGCCAATGCCATTCTGCCAGGCTGGATTGAAACGGATATGACCGAGGGTAGTATGAGCAATGACAAATTCGTCACCAACGTACTCAAGCGCGTACCTTCCCGACGCTGGGGCGTACCGGAAGATTTCGCCGGGATCGCGATTTATATTATGAGCGGTGCCAGTAGTTACCATTCTGCAGACACCTTCCTGATTGATGGTGGCTACGCAGTATTCTGAGAACAGGAGCAAACTATGACTCAAGCGTTCAACGGCGTCAGAATTATCGATTTCACTCAGGTCCTCGCCGGCCCTATGGGTGTCATGCAACTGGCGCTGCTGGGCGCCGATGTTATCAAGGTGGAACAGGTCGGCAGTGGCGACCAGACCCGTGGACTGATGACCACAAACAGCGATGGTATGTCGCCATCGTTTATGACCTGCAATCTGAATAAGCGCAGCATCACGCTGGACCTGAAAAGCGAGGCGGCGCAGCAGATCGTACCTCGTCTGGTTGAATCTGCTGACGTACTGGTGGAGAACTTCAAAGCGGGCACTATGGACCGGATGGGCTTTGGCTATGAGGCTATGTCTGCCATCAACCCCGGGCTGATTTACTGTTCGGTAACCGGTTACGGGCAGACCGGTGCGAAGGCCGGCGTCGCAGCCTATGACGGCGCTATTCAGGCATCATCCGGCATGATGTCTCAGAATGGCCATCCCGCCACCGGACCTACCCGCACCGGCTACATGCCCGTGGATATGAGTACCGCACTCAATACGGCATTCGCCATTTCTGCTGCCCTGTACCGAAAGCTGGCCACGGGTAAGGGGCAGCGTCTTGACGTCGCGATGATGGACACCGCCATCGTTGCGCAGGCCGCCCAGTACAGTAATTTTATGAATGCAGGCACCTTGGTGGGGCTGAGAGGCAATGCCTCACCGACCGGCCAGCCCACCGCCGATGTATTTCCCACCGCAGATGGCTATATACAGATCACCGCCCTGAGGGACAATCAGGTACTGACACTGTTTACTGCCATGAACTGTGCGGAACAGCTGCAACAGCCAGGCTTTGATTCTGTTGAGGCACGCCTGAACAATCCTGATGTCGTCAGGGAATTCGTCTCTGAACAGCTCAGGCTGGCGCCCACCAGCCACTGGATGCAGGCCCTGGGCAGCGCAGGGGTGCCCGTTGCGGAAATCCGCGAACTGGCAGAAGTCATTGAAGACCCGCAGTTTGAAGGTCGGAACGTATTTGAGACATTGCCGTCACCTACCGGCGCCGGTGAGGACATCCGGGTGGTCAAGGCGGGTTATGTTACCAATGAAGACGGCCCCGCCGTGCGGAGTGGTCCACCGGTGTTGGGCACCCATACCAACGAGGTGTTGGCAGAGTTAGGCTTTGCCTCAGAAACGATCGCAGACTGGCGCACCAGTGGCAGTATCTGAATGTGCGTGGGGTCTGGAATAAGTGTTATTTTCCGCTGGTCAGTCGCCTGGTTCCGGGTATGATCAGCCTTTCTCAACCTAAACCAAGATCACGATTCAAGGGAGATTCGACATGCTGGGTTATGTAACCATTGGTGTTAAGGACATGGACAAAGCCATCGCCTTCTACACAGAACTGCTGGCACCGCTGGGCGCGAAGAAACTGTTCGGTATGGACAGAATCGCATTTATCGGTGCAGACATGGGTTCACCGATGCTGGCAGTTTGCCTGCCCTATGATGGCAATGAACAGCATCCGGGTAACGGAAATATGCTGGCGTTTAACGCCGGTTCAAGAGAAATGGTTGACCAGCTCTATGCCAAGGCCATTGAACTCGGTGCCACTGATGAAGGTCCTGCCGGCGAGCGGATGCCAACTTTCTACGGCGGTTATTTCCGTGACGCCGACGGCAACAAGGCCGTTGTCTATCACATGGGCTGATCGCCTGCAGCGACAGCGCTAAAAAAGCCGTTAGCAGGGCTGCTGCTAACGGCTTTTTTCGCTAAAGGCTTTTGTCTCGCTAAGGGCTTTTGTCTCGCTAAGGGCTTTTGTCTCGCTAAGGGCTTCTTTACACCTATCGATGTTTGTGTGAGCACGAGTGTCGGGAAATGGATAAGGCCATTCAGCAGAACTTGCTGCCAGCCATTCCTGGAAAATAACCGGTTTATGCGAACGTTACCGCAGCAGATCAGTGAAATTTACTGGCCCGCAACTCTACAACATTTCCATCCGGGTCATGGATATAGACAGATTCTCCCATGCCCTCAGAACCATAGCGTTCGCCAAACTCACCGACGCTGACACCCTTTCGTTCCAGCGCTGTTCGTAAATCCTGTGCTGAGATACGCTCCAGCAACAGGCAGAAGTGATCAAGATTGTTACCGGACCCGGAGGGTGCACCACCCCCGGTCCGTCCGAGTTTACTGTCGACAATGACCAGATCAATGAGGGCATTGCCGGCCCGCAGTTGAATCAGACCAACCTCTGCCGGCAATTCACGTTCCAGTGTGCAACCGAGAACATCCACATAGAAGGCTTTCATGGTGTCCGGGTTCGTAGTGCGCAGTACCAGATGATCAAGACCCCGGATGCGAATATCCGCAGTCATCAGAAAGCCTGATCAAGCCCGTAGAGGCTGCGCTGATTCTCAAAGCTTTCAACATCATGGCTCATGATCAGCAGATCATGTTTGTTGCCTTCACTGTCTTTGACATGGTCGCGGAACAGAGCCTCACTCTTAAATCCCATTTCTTCCAGTACAGTGATGGCCCGTTCCTGCTCCAGGGTCATCCGGACGGTGAGCTTCTCCAGATCTTTCCACAGGCCAATAAGGAAACTTTCCTGAATCAGGATGCGCCCGAGCCCGGTGTCTCTGACTTCAGGTAATACCAGAATACGCAGCTCACCCACATGGGGAGACCATGACAGTTTGTCGATCACCACCGCCGTGGTACCCACAACCTTACCCTGGCGTCTGGCCACCACACTGAGAATGTCACCGTCTTCGATGCTCTTTTTCCATGCGGCCAGGACCTTAGGTTCCTGAATGTTACGGGACAGAAACAGCAGATCAGCTACCGGAAGACCCGCGGTAAACTCGGCGACTTCCTGATCAGAGGGGTCTGTCAGCCAGTCGAGGGTAATCTCACCACCGGCGGTTTCAATCGTTCTGGGATATCTGTTTTCCATACTTCTACACCGACCTGACCGACAGCCAGTCATTGATATTTGGCCACAGCCTTCGCACAGCATTAGGCCCTGCAATCAGACTGACATGGCCACCTTTCAGCACCAGTTCCTTCTTATCCTGTGAACCCACCATTTCCAGTAACGGTTTGGTGGCATTAAACGGGGCGATATGATCATGCTCGGCGATAGCATGCATGATGGGATGCGTGATGTTGGCGAGATTGACATTGACGCCATCAACCATGAGCTCGCCCTTGTAAAGCTTGTTTTCCCACATCAGTTCGCGAGTGGTCTCCCGGTAGTACTCCCCGGCGAGAGGCAGCGTTTCATTACCCCAGCGTTCAAAGGCGCGGTAACTTTTCACGAATTCATCATTCCACATCTCATTCCAGACCCGCAGCCTGCCTGCAGTTTTCTGTGCCGGACGCAGCATCTCGAAAGATCGTTCAATAAAATCTGCGGGTACCACGCCAAGGGTATCTACCAGCTTGTCTACATCAAGAAAACGCTCGTCAGACCAGACCGAGAATAATCCCATCTCATGCCAGTTCACGGGCGTTGTCATACAAACGAGATTTTTTAGTGGTCCATTGGGATGGGTAGCTGAGTAGATCAGCGACAGCACACCACCCATACAGTAACTCACCATGTTAACGTCGTCTTCACCGGTAATTTCCTGCACTTTTTCAATACAGGACGGAATAAAGTCGTTGGTGTAGTCCGACAGGCCCAGTCCGCGTTCGCTTTGCATGGGTGGTTCCCAGTCGATCATGAAGACGTCAAAGCCACGATCCAGCAGATATTCAACCAGACTCTGGCCTGGCAGCAGGTCAAACACATAGCCCTTGTTGGTCGTCGCCATGACCAGAATCATCGGTATGCGGTAAATTTCATCACTGCGTGGGTGATAGTGATAGAGCCGGAGCGTGCCCCGGTCATAAACAAGATCTTTGGGCGTCTGCCCTACCTTGGCTTTGCCGGAGCTGAGAAACTGGACGCCTTTAACACTTCTCTGAATGGTCTTGTCGACCAGTTCCTGCATCCGGTTGATGATTTCTACATCTACCTGAGATTCAGCCATAAACTGATTACTCCTTGTCAGCAGCTTTTGGGGGTTTGCGGGTTCTTGGTGGCGATTTTCTGGGTGCACCTTCGTTGGATCCTTCCGGCAACAACTTTCTCAGCGTCGTCTCAATCCGGGCCAGCCTTCGATCCAGTTCTCTCACATCCTCACTGAGCTGCAGCACATCCTCCCGTGAGGGCATATTAAAACTGGCCAGCTGCCGCGCCATGATCTCACCAAAGGCACGCTGAAACTCCAGTTGCAGGTTTTGCATCTGATTCATGGACTTACTGAATTCGTCAGTGCCCATGAATTCGTTTGAAAACTTATCGACCGCGCGTTCCCACTGAGTGACCCAGTTATTGAACATCGCAGCAGGATCAGGGGGGGTGTTCTCAGCCATAGTAACCTCCGGGTCGGGTCTGTGGTGTGACATGGAAGGATTCTAACGCATTCTTGCAGGAACGGTTAAGGAGAAATCCAGTACCGCAGCGGTTACAGCAGCTCTACCCCGACAGATTTCGCCGCCCAGGCGACCGGGACAAAGCAAACCAGAGTAATGACCGCGCTTGCACCCAGTGCGCCCCAGAAGCCAATCCTGCCCAGCAGCCAGGGAAAGGCCAGAAACATCGGCAGAGTTGGCAACACATACCAGAAGGTATACCAGGCATGATTGGCTATTTTCTGTTCCGGTTGCCCTTCGAACCACATCCAGATCAGGACCATGAGAGTGACCATCGGTAAGGCCGCCAGCAAGGCGCCAACACGGTCGCTGCGCCGAACCACTTCCGAAATTATGACCACCAGCAGACTGGTGATGAGATATTTAGTAATCAGTAATTGCATGAGGACTACTCCGGTCAGGCTCTGGCAGGATTCAGTTGATAACATGGTACACGGTTTCAGCCTGTGCAGCATGAGCTGCCAGGTGCAGGCGGTTGAGGATACTGCTGGGTCAGCCGGTGATGCTCATCTATACTGCGCTGATGGAAAACAAATGGCTGACATACGCAAAAAAACTTGAGGCGATTGCCTCCACTGGCGCTCACTTTGGTGAAAGTGACTTTGATCTTGAGCGCTATGAAGAGGTTCGGGAGATCGCCCATCAGATGCTGGCAGATCTTGGTAATGTTCCTGTTACGGTAATCAGCAACCTCATACCAGACTATGGCAGTGGTTATGCTACGCCCAAAACTGATGTTCGGGGCGCGGTCATCAGAAACAATGAGATCCTGCTGGTTCGCGAGAAGCTGGATGGGAAGTGGACATTGCCAGGTGGTTACGCAGACACAGGGCTTAGCCCGGCCAGTAATATCTGTAAGGAAATCGCTGAAGAGGCCAGTTTGCAGGTGAAAGCCAGTAAGTTATATGCGGTTTTTCACAAGGCGGCCCATCATTATGATGCTGACACCCGTGATTTTTACAAAATGTATTTCCTGTGCGAGCAACTCGATGATGCGTCTCCTGCCCCTGGGGCAGAGACACTGGATGCAGCGTTCTTTCCCCGCGACAGGCTTCCGGAGTTGTCTACCGGCAGAGTGATTGCACCTCATATAGATCTGGCTTTTGAATTCGCAGCTGAGCCCGGCCGCCCTACCCTGTTTGACTAAAGCTGCCCCTGAACGGACCCGACACGGGTCAGGTGTTATCGCCATTCCCTGATTTCAGCGCTTTTGTCTGATGACATGTCAGCACTTTTGCTGCAGCATCTCCATCATTCAGTTTCTTGATAACCACAGGAGCAGCCAGCCATGAACCCCACTGACATTTATGCACCAGATCTGTTTGCCGGCAAAACGGTAATGGTCACCGGTGGTGGCCGTGGTATCGGGCGCGAGATTGCGCTCGCATTTGCCCGTCTGGGGGCGAACCTGATTATCGCCAGCCGCAACATCGACAATCTGAATCCGACACGTGCTGACATCGAAGCTATGGGGCGTCAGTGTCTGGCAGTACCGATGAGTATCCGCGAGCCAGATCAGGTTGATGGACTGGTGACCGCCGCGGTGGAAAAGTTCGGCACTATCGATTGCCTGATCAACAACGGGGGTGGTCAGTTTCCGGCCCGCCCCTGGGAAATCAGCGATGGCGGCTGGCGCTCAGTCATTGACCTGAACCTTAATGGCACCTGGAATATGTGTAACCGGGTAGGCAACCACATGCTCGCAAGGGGCCAGGGTGCCATCGTCAACATTGTGCATGTCTATTCCATGGACAGGGGGGCACCTCCCTTTGTACATTCCGGTGCTGCCAGGGCCGGTGTTGTGAATATGACCCGCTCACTGGCTTACTACTATGCCCGTAAGGGTGTGACGATCAATGCGCTGGCCCCGGGTAGTATTGCGACTCAGGGGCTGCATGAGGAGGAATATGCCAGGTCGGAACTGGCAGATTATGCTGAGCGGCAGCTGGCAGACATTCCTGCCCATCGTCTGGGCACTGCTGCGGAAGTCGCCGGGATGTGTCTTTTTCTGTGTTCACCGGCAGCCACCTACATCAACGGTTCTCTGCTGGTGGCGGATGGAGGTCAGTATCTGGGACCCTGGACTGACATGTTCGACCCGGAAGCAGGTCCTGCCACGGGCTTGTAACCGTGAAGAATCGTCAGCACCGGATTGAAGATCAGTGTTGTCTGTGTGGCACCCGCCATCTGCTGACCTTTCATCATCTGATTCCCCGCAGCTGCCATCGCAACAAATGGTTTCGCAAACACTTCACGCTGGCGGACATGAAAGAAAGGGGTATTACCCTGTGCCGGAAATGTCATTCCTTCATCCATAGGCAACACAGCGAGAAAACCCTTGGCCGGCACTACAATACGCTGGCAGCCCTGCTGGCCGATGAAACTATTTCGACCTACGCAGCCTGGGCTGCCAGGCGGGTCAGCGACAGAGATCAGCTCTCGTAGCTGACGCCCATACCTTCCCTTACGTCACTGCTGACACTGTAAGGAGGAATCGGATAACGCAGACCATTGCGTGACAGAGCTTCCAGGCCATGAATAACCTTAGGCAGGTAAGCTGGCGGTATCGCCATCAGCAATTCATCTTCCATCACGCCGCCATAACGTCGTTCAGCAAAACAGGGCAGCGACAGACTGGGTTCCTGTGTCTTGAGCGCACGGCCCCAGGAATCGGCGCAGGATGACTCCCCCACACAACCCCAGTCGAGCTTTTTGTACCCAAGCCACTGCAGACCATTAATAAACAGAATCATCTGTGCCGGTGTTGCATATATCAGACAGATATCAGGCGGATTCAGGCGCCCGGAAGTGAGAGGACTGACCGCCATGGCTTCATACTGCCCATATTCCAGCACTTCCATACAGGCCTGATGGTCCGCAGCATCTGCGGCGGTGCCATACCAGACACCCGTCATGCGGTCACCTGACAGCCATTTTTCATCCCGGGGATGCAGGCCAATCACGGTGCCACACTGAGCACCGACCAGATCATCCATAGTGATGCCGACGGTCCAGCCATTGCGGGAGGCCTGCCCCACAATCTGATCAGTCGTGTGGATGTGCTTTGGTCGCCGGATTTTCGGAATCGCTTCCATTTCAGCTTTGGTTTTGAACATCTTCATGCCAATGGGCGTGGTTCTTAACCGCAGCAGACGGTTCAGATCATTCACAATGGCGGTCATGTCCAGACTACTGGAATCGGTGGCTATTACTGCATCACTCATTTATTTCTCTCCACTGTTATATTTGCTGACAGCCTCTTACTGCTACCCCTGACTGTCCAGAGCACGGCGTGCCATACGGGACTGTTTCATGCCCACCAGACGTTGTACCCGGCTGTGCACACTTGCGTTCAACGGCCAGGTGACGCTCAGATACAGCGCCACAATGAACAGCGCTGTGGGTACCAGCGCATAAAGAACACCCAGCCATAGTAGCTCATCAGGACCATTGACCGCACCACGGACGGCGGAATAACCAAACCAGCCCAGAATCGGCAGCGACAGCCCGCCTACCGAGGCCGCACACTTGGTCATAAAACCCAGAATGGCAAAGTACGAAGCGGGTCTGGAACTGCCTGAGCGGATGGTATCCAGATCGACCACATCCGCCAGCATCGCACGGGGAATATACGCAAAGGCTCCGAAGCAAAAACCCTTCAGGGCAAACAGCAGGTAAAAGGCTTTGACCTGCCCGTATTCCAGCATGAAACAACTGACAGAAATGATACTCACCACTACCATGGCAGCGGCCAGCGACTGATGCTTGCCATAGGTTTTCGCAATCCAGTCCCAGATAGGAATAGCTGCCAGCCCGACCCCGAAATAGATCACGTAAAGCCGCCCGACCCCGGTAGCCCCGACATAATCCTGAATAAAAAACAGTGACAGGGTATTGCGGAAATTTTCCCCGGAGGCAATCAGCAACTCGATCACCAGTAACCGGAAAAACAGTTTATTGCGGTACATACCTTTCAGAGACGCCAGCAACGGAACTTTCTGTGTATTCACTGAAGGTACTTCCGGTACCCGCCAGATCACCAGCATCGCAGTCACCGGCAACAGGGTGACGATCACCCAGGAAAAATTACTCAGCACAAAACTGGCGGAATTGTTATGCCAGACTTCCTCGGACAGCAGCACGATACCAGATGCTGTCATCAGCCCTATCATCACGTACTTTTCCCGTGCGGACTGAATCATCGTTCGGGTGTGATACTCCGACGACAGCTCCATACCCCAGGCGGCATAGGGCAGCCCAAAGATAGTGGTGGAGGCCCGCAACAGAATATAAAAACCACCCAGATACAGAATGCCGACACCCGGCTCCGGGTTGAGCAGCATCCATACCGCAAAAGCATAGATAGGAACGCCAACTGCCATCCAGGGCCGCCGGCGGCCCCAGCGGGTATTGAAACGGTCCGAGAAGAACCCCATCAGCGGATCAGAAACCGCATCAAAGATCGCAGCAAGGAAAATAATGGTGCCAATCGCTGACAGCGACAGGCCGATTTCCGTGGAATAAAGTCTGGGAATCCAGACACTGAGCGGGTAGCCAATAATTGCCAGTGGTAAGCTGACCGAGCCATACAGCCATGCGGTAGACCGGGTAACCGATCCTGAATTTGTTGTCATATCTCTCCCTCTTTACCCGGGAAATTCAGACGCCCGGACCGGAAGAAGATACCAAATTTTTTGCAGCAGGACCTGCCATAATCACTACAGCTGATTGCCCCTTATGGAAAAAGCCGGACAAAAAAAACGGCTGGAAACCTGAAGCTCCCAGCCGCTATTACAGCACGAACTTTTAACCAGAGGCCCGCCTTAGCCGGGTTCAGGCAACCTGCAGATAAGGCTGCATTTTTTCGAACGCCCTGACCTCTATCTGACGGATTCTCTCCATTGATACACCGTACTTCTCTGCCAGCTCTTTCAGACCAGTTTTCTCAGTGCCGAGCCAGCGGCTTTCTACGATATCCCGTGAACGGGCATCCAGCGACTTCAGCGCTTCCGCCAGACCATTGTCGTAGATTTCAGTAATCTCATCATCTTCAGCAACCCAGGCAGGGTCTTCGACTTCACCACGACTCAGGTAGGTGACAGGCCCAATGACGCTGTCGTCATCGTCGGTTACGCTGCCTTCAAAGCTCTCATCAGAGTTACCGAGACGGTTTTCCATCTCGATGACTTCTTCTGGCTTCACACCCAGATCGTCTGCAACCGCCGCAATCGTAGCCATCGCCGCCAGCCCGGCCTTTGCCCATGCCGATGGCAGCACACACCTGCACGGAACGGACGCTGCCGTATGGT
>JAGRIO010000637.1 GCA_020443225.1 Pseudomonadales bacterium | reverse complement strand
CCCGACTCGCTCATGTAGCCATGCGCACCGTGCACGCGAATCGCGTCCATGCTCAAAGCGGTGAAGCATTCCGACAGGTGCAGCTTGAGCATCGCCGTCTCGAGCAGCGCCGGTCGGTCCTGCATCTTCAGCCAGGCGGTGCGGTAGAGCAGCAGGCGCGAGGTCTCCAACCGCAGCCTCATGTCCGCGATACGGTTGGAGACCGACTGGAACTTGCCGATCGGCTGGCCGAACTGCTCGCGGCGCCGGGCGTGGTCGATGCAATCCTCGAGCTGTCTTTGCATCGCGCCGAGCTGGCTGGCCAGGATGCAGCAGCGTTCCCATTCGAGAAATCCGGTCGACAATGCGACGCCGGCCGCCTCCGCGCCGAGCCGTTCGTCGTCGGCGACGAAGCAGTCGTCGAAATGGATCTCGCCCAGCGGCGCGGTGCGCAGGCCCATCTTGTCGCGTGCGGGCCCGCAGCGGAACCCCTCGCGCCGGCGGTCGACGAGGAATGCGCTGATGCCCCACTTGCCGAGGGACGGGTCGGCATTGGCGAACACCAGCGCG
>JAGRIO010000636.1 GCA_020443225.1 Pseudomonadales bacterium | reverse complement strand
CAGCTTGGTTTCAAGTTTGATGTGTTCGCCAATAATTCGCCGCAGCATGCTGCTGGTGTTCGTCACTACTGTGTTCACATTAAGGACCTTAGGTTCGAGAATTTGTTTACGGCTAAAGGTCAAAAGCTGGCGGACCAAATCAGCCGCGCGCTCCCCAGAATGGGAAATTTTGGCCACCAACTCCTGCAGCGGATCATCCGCCGCCATGCGAAACTGGGTTAACTCGGCAAAACCGTTAATGGCGGTCAATAGATTGTTGAAGTCGTGGGCAATGCCTCCGGTCAAGCGGCCAACCGCCTCCATTTTTTGGGCCTGGAGATATTGCTCCTCCAACTGCAACTCGACCGTGACATCCCGTTTTACCGCCACGTAATTCATAATTGCCCCTTGGCTGTTTCGCACCGGTGTAATCGTTTCATCCTCAGTATAGAGCTTACCGGCCTTGTTTTTGTTGGTAACTCGACCGCGCCAAACCTGGCCCTGGCTGATTGTCTCCCACAAGTGGGCGTAGAAAGCCTCATCGTGTTTACCGCTTTTGAGAAACCGAGAGGTTTGACCCA
>JAGRIO010000635.1 GCA_020443225.1 Pseudomonadales bacterium | reverse complement strand
CGTGTCGGGACGGGTCGTGAACACCTGCAGGTCATGGGTCCCGTCATCGGTCCTGAACGAGACCCTGGCACCCTCGGAGCGCCCGATCCAGTTCCGCTGCATCGCCAGCACGCGTTCCGGCCAGTCCTCCAGGAGGTCCATGTCCTCGAGCAGGGCGTCCGCGTAGTCGGTGATCCGCAGAAACCACTGCGTGAGCTGGCGAAGCTCGACCTGTGTCCCGCATCGCTCGCAGGAGCCGTCGATGACCTGCTCGTTTGCCAGTACCGTCTGGTCGGTGGGACACCAGTTGACCGCCGCCTCGCGCCGCTCGGCGAGACCTTTCTCGAACATCCGCAGGAAGATCCACTGAGTCCAGTGGTAGTAGCCGGGATCCGCGGTCGAGATCTCGGTGTCCCAATCGATGGAGAACCCGAGCCGCTGCAGCTGTTCCCGGATGCGCGCGATGTTCCGCGCCGTCACCGCCGCCGGTGGCTCGCCGGTCCGGATCGCGGCATTCTCAGCGGGGAGGCCGAACGCGTCGTATCCCATTGGGTGGAAAACGGCCGCGCCCTGCCGGCGCCGATAGT
>JAGRIO010000634.1 GCA_020443225.1 Pseudomonadales bacterium | reverse complement strand
AACCGGGTGCCATTGCTGGAGACAGCGGGCATCCAGTTGTTCTTCAATGGACCGGAGAGCTTCACGCCAGATGTCCGCTATTACCTTGGCGCGGCACCGGAGGTGAAGAATGTCTTCGTTGCAGCCGGCTTCAACTCGATCGGCATCCAGTCATCGGGTGGCGCCGGTCTGGTGCTTTCCAAGTGGATCAAGAATGGTCATCCGCCAATGGATGTGAGCGGCATGGACATCCGTCGCATTCATCCGTTTCAGTCCGTCAAGTCCTATGTGCGCGACCGGGTGTCTGAGAGCCTCGGATTGCTCTATGCCATGCACTGGCCTTACCGTCAGGCCGAAACGGCTCGAGGCGTGCGGCGCTCTCCAATCTACCCGTACACAAGGGATCTTGGCGCCGTGTTCGGCGAAGTGAATGGCTGGGAGCGGCCCAACTGGTATGCGCGAGACGGCGTGAAGCCTGAATACGAGTATTCCTATGGACGCCAGAACTGGTTCCCCTGTGCCGACTACGAAGCAAAGCAGCTGATGACGAACTGTGCTTTCTTCGATCAGACGAGCTTTGCGAAATATTCTGTCGAAGGACGTGACGCCT
>JAGRIO010000633.1 GCA_020443225.1 Pseudomonadales bacterium | reverse complement strand
GGGTACATCATGGGCATCGAAGGTATGGACGATGCAGAAGCCCACGAGATTTTATTGGAGCTATACCACTGGCAAAATCAGGAGCAGTTTATCTACCACCACAAGTGGGAAGAAAACATGTTCGTCATCTGGGACAACCGCAGCGTGTTACACAAAGCCAATGGTGGCTATGACGGCTACGATCGAGAGTTGCACCGGGTCACTATTTACAGCAACCCGGAGCTCTATCTCAAAGCAGGCTAACCCGCTTCTACTTCAACTGGAACACCGGTCATAAAGGCCTGATTGCTGAGCTTTTCATAGCTACCAGGCCCAGACGGAAGTAACTCGTTAGCGTTGGTACCGGGATACTGCTTGGCAACGGTCATACCTGTGTCCTGGTGCCCCCAACCATGGGTCATGGCTACCGTTCCGGGCTTCAAGTCCTCATCTAGACTCACCACAGATTGAATATCGCCCCAGTCATTGTGAATGCGCACCACGGAACCATCCCCCAGATTTCGCGCTCTAGCATCATCAGGATGCATAAAGAGTGGGTTGTTCTGTTGCTTGATGCGCTTGAGTGATTTCACATTGTGGAACCAGGAGTTCACCATG
>JAGRIO010000632.1 GCA_020443225.1 Pseudomonadales bacterium | reverse complement strand
CCCATCGTTTCTTCCAGCGGTGTGTCCGGGTCGAAGCGGTGGCTGTAGAAGATGTCTACGTAATCCAGTCCCATGCGCTTGAGGCTTTGGTCCAGGCTGGCGACCAAGTATTTGCGGGAGCCCCATTCGCCGTACGGGCCGGGCCACATGTAGTAGCCCGCTTTGGACGAGATGACGAGTTCATCCCGGTAAGGGGCTAAATCTTGGGCCAGAATTTTGCCAAAGGTTTCTTCGGCTGATCCGGGCGGCGGGCCGTAGTTATTGGCCAGATCAAAATGGGTGATGCCTAAATCGAAGGCGCGATGGATCATGGAACGGCCGTTTTCCAGCGTATCGACCCCACCAAAGTTGTACCAAAGCCCCAGCGTGATGGCGGGCAGCTTTAAGCCGCTGCGGCCGCTGCGACGGTAAATCATCTTGTTGTAACGATTGTCGGCTGCTTGATAAATCATCTGTGACCTCCAGTTTTCTTATGCTTGATTTTATGCAGTCAGTGAAAAAGCAATTTCCAGATCGTGAATTTCTTCATTGCCAATGGGAACAAGTTGCCCAAGAACGGCCGTATCAATCAACGACCGTGCGCTGTATTCGGCTACCTC
>JAGRIO010000631.1 GCA_020443225.1 Pseudomonadales bacterium | reverse complement strand
CGTCTCCTTGCGACGGATCGCATCGAAGATCGCCTCTCGCGTGTTTTCATCCGCCCACACACCGGCCAGCCCCGACGCACTGTAGTGGCTCGCCGCCAGCAGGCGCCGCATCGACGGCTTCATCACGCCCTTCGGCGTAGCCACGTCGATTGCATCGGCCTCCGCCACGGCCCAGGTCTTCGCCCCGTCCGGCGGCACGGAGTGGCGGGCTTCCGGGCTTGCACCGTCCTGCGGGAATTTGCCCCAGAACTTTTCCTCGATATACGGCCCCGCACCGATATGCGTGTCGCTGGAGCCGATAAAGCCGAACTTGAACGGATTGAAGCCGCCCGAATTCTGCAAGGTCAGGCCACGGCCGATCGCTGTGCGGGCATAATCGCCCGTATGCGGAGAAGATTTCGCCGCACTGCCGATGAAGGTCTCGTACAGTTCGAAATTCGCCCACTCGTCATTCGGTGACAGGGTGGGATGAGTTTCCGACGTGCCCTTGATCTGGGTGATCTCCATCACCGGCTCGTTGCGGGAACGGGTCACCGCATAGTCTGCCGTCAGCTCGCCGCCCTTATAGGTTTCCAGCGCGAACATCTCGCCGTTGGAGGCGTTGGA
>JAGRIO010000630.1 GCA_020443225.1 Pseudomonadales bacterium | reverse complement strand
ATAAAGCATTGAGGTGCCGAGTGACTCATCGCTGATGGGAGTTATAGGGCAATTTGCGATAGCCTGCTCATAGCTGATGCAGTTCCCAGTAGATTCACCTCCGACTACCAGGCAGTGGGTGATATTGGGTGAATCTTCCATCGCCTCAAGAACAATGGCTGCTTTATCGATAGAGGTGATAACAACTTTGGACTCACTGTTATTCAGAATATAAGCGAGTTCATCTGCCTTGAGGTAGGAGTTTATACAAGTGTAGTAAAGCCCCGACCGTTCGCCTGCACCACAGGCTTCGAGATAACGATCATTGTTTTCCATAAATATGGCGTAGTGATCCAATCGCTTGAGGCCAAATGTACGCAGCAGGTGAGCCAATTGATTGGTGCGATTATCATACTCGCGATAGGAAACCGACTCGCCGGTGCTCGCCATGACAAAGGCCGGTCTGTCGGGGTTGATGTCAGCGTACTTTCCAGCGTGCATCGTGACTCTCCTTCTTGATTTTAGCGGCCACGCAATCCGAATGATGACACTATGTCAAAGGTACCTGTGTTTATGTCAGTTGCTTGCCGTGATACCAGGCTCATCATCATTAGCGGGGGACACCGGCATTCA
>JAGRIO010000629.1 GCA_020443225.1 Pseudomonadales bacterium | reverse complement strand
TAAAACGCAAAACGTGATCGTGGCGGATACTGAAGAACTAATGCAAGTAGAAACGCGCAAATAAAATTTGCGCATAAAAGCCATCAATTAACCAGTGCAATCAATGCCATAACAGGCACATAAAACCGAGCGATGCAGAAATGTATCGGCTACTGCTAATGTGCCTGTTCCCAGTTTTTTCCAGCGCCCACCTCTACCAACAACGGCACATCAAGATCGATGACATGACACATATAACCAGGGAGTTCTGATATAACCGTCTCAACCTCGTGATCAGGCGCTTCCAGAACCAGTTCGTCATGCACTTGCATGATCAATTCACTTTTTAACTTTGTTTGCGATAACCATTGATGTACAGCGATCATGGCCAGCTTGATAATATCAGCCGCCGTACCCTGCATGGGCGCATTGATGGCCGCTCGCTCTGCGCCCTGCCGCCGGCTCCCATTCGTGCTGTTAATATCGGGCAGCCATAACCTGCGGCCAAGTACCGTCTCGACATAGCCGCGAGCTTTGGCATTTTCACGTGTGCGTTGCATATAATCGGCAACACCCGGATAACGTGAAAAATACCGATCCATATACATGCGAGCCGCACTGCGTTCAATTCCCAGCTGCG
>JAGRIO010000628.1 GCA_020443225.1 Pseudomonadales bacterium | reverse complement strand
AGGGAGCGAAACATGGCCATCGATTTCACCATTCCAGACGAAGCCAAGGAAGTGCGCGAACGCGTGCGCAAATGGGTGCAGGAGGAATGCCTGCCGGCCGAGAAGGAAATGGAGGCCGGCAGGCCGTATAAAGACGTGCTCGCCGAGCTGCGCACGAAGGCCCGGGCGCAGGGCCTGTGGCTGCCTTTCTTCCCGGTCGAGCATGGCGGTATGGGGCTGGGACCGCTGGCCAATGCGCTGGTGCAGATGGAACTCGGCCAGAGCCATCTCGGCGCGCTCTCCATGAATTCGCAGGGCCCGGACGATGCCACCATGCTGACCCTGCTGGCGCATGGCACGGATTACCAGAAGGAAAAATTCCTGAAGCCTCTGATCAATGGCGACAAGCGGATCTGCTACTCCATGACGGAAAAGGCCGCCGGCGCCGATGCCACAGGCATGCAGACGCGGGCCGAGAAAGACGGCAAGGGCAACTGGGTGCTGAATGGTGAGAAATGGTTTTCGTCCGCCGCCACCGCGGCGGACATTGCGGTCGTCATGGCGAAGACCAATCCGGAGGCGCCGCGCCACCAGCAATACTCCACCTTCATCGTGGAACTGCCGAACCCCGGCTACAACATCA
>JAGRIO010000061.1 GCA_020443225.1 Pseudomonadales bacterium | reverse complement strand
TGGCGGGCAAAGGGGTTCGCGAAGTGAATTTGCTGGGGCAGAACGTCAACGCCTATCGCGGTGATGTCGGTGATGGCACGTTTGCTGATCTGGCATTTCTGATCAGCACCATTGCGGAAATTGATGGCATTGACCGCATTCGCTATACCACTTCTCATCCAGTGGAGTTTTCCGACAGTCTGATTGACGTTTATGCAGAAGTGCCGGAACTGGTCAGTCATCTGCATCTGCCGGTTCAGAGCGGCTCTGACCGGGTGCTTGCACGGATGAAGCGTGGCCACACGATTCTGGAATACAAGTCCAAAATCCGCCGTCTGCGCAAGATTCGCCCGGATATCAGCATGTCTTCGGACTTTATTGTGGGTTTTCCCGGTGAAACCGAGGCTGACTTTGAAGCTACCATGGATCTGATCCGGGAGATCGGTTTCGATCATTCCTTCAGCTTCATCTACAGCGCGCGACCAGGTACACCCGCAGCAGACCTGCCGGATGACACGCCGATGGAGGTCAAGAAAGAACGGTTGCAGCGACTGCAGCACCAGATCAATCAGCAGGCCCAGCAGATCAGCCGGACAATGGTGGGTACGGTGCAGAATGTGCTGGTGACCGGTGTGTCAAAGAAAGATCCTGGCCAACTGCAGGGCCGCACGGAAAACAACCGGGTAGTGAACTTCCGTGCTGATGATCACAGCCTGACAGGGCAGTTCGTGCAGGTAACCATCACTGAAGCTCTGCCGAATTCATTGCGCGGTACACTGCTGAGTCCGGTCAGGCACTCTGTAGCCTGACTCATTACAAGCGACCCTTAACGTTGAAAATTCTCTCTTTTCCTGCCCTGTTCAAGGGTATATTCTAATTATCCAGTCTTGCCAGTCAGATGAATTTGAATACAACACCTGAGGCTTACCAGGTCACTCTGGAGCCGAATGACAGTGCGCAACTTGCTAATCTTTGCGGTCCGTTCGATGCCCACCTGAGGCAAATCGAAAAGCGTCTCGGCATTACCATCAATAATCGTGGCAATGACTTCCACCTGATTGGTGATGATGCAGTCGTCACTGCCGCCGGTGAACTTCTTAATCATCTGTACCGTGAAGTCACCAGCGGCACGCATCTGACATCCGATGTGGTCCACCTGTTCCTGCAGGAAAGTGGTGTCGAATCGCTGGTTCAGAAACAGCCTTTGGCCAGCGATCAGCTCATTATCACCCGCCGTAAAAGTATCAAACCCCGTGGTGGCAATCAGATCGGTTACGTCGAGGCCATCCGCTCTCATGATATTAATTTCGGGGTTGGTCCGGCGGGTACCGGTAAGACCTATCTGGCCGTTGCCTGTGCCGTTGAAGCACTGGAGCAGGAGCGGATTCGCCGGATTCTGCTGGTGCGACCTGCAGTTGAAGCAGGTGAAAAACTCGGTTTCCTGCCGGGTGACCTGAGCCAGAAAATTGATCCCTATCTGCGTCCGCTATATGACGCGTTGTATGAAATGATCGGCTTCGAGCGGGTAGAGAAGCTGATTGAAAAAAACGTCATTGAAGTCGCGCCGCTGGCCTATATGCGCGGCAGAACCCTGAATGATTCCTTCATCATTCTGGATGAAAGCCAGAACACAACCACCGAACAGATGAAAATGTTCCTCACGAGGGTAGGTTTCGGCTCGACCGTAGTCGTGACCGGCGATATCACTCAGGTTGACCTGCCTCATCGCACCAAATCCGGTTTGCGGCATGTCCTTGAGGTCTTGAAAGATGTCAATGGAATCTCATTTACTCATTTCAGTTCCAGAGATGTTGTCCGGCATCCTCTGGTGCAGCGAATAGTTGAAGCCTATGATCACTTTGAGGCGAAACAGGATGAGCCCAAATAATGTCAGCGCCAGCCGGCAGCCTGCCAGGTTACCCGGCATGATTGATGTTGATATCCAGTGGCAACTCGAAGCGCCGGTCTGGATGCCGCCAGAGCAGGAAATTCAGGACTGGGTCGAAGCGGCGGTCGCAGGCGGGGTCAATGTCGATGAGTCTGTTGCGCCGATGGGTGTCTCTATCCTCATCACCGGTATTGAAGAGATTACCCGGCTGAATCATGACTACCGTCAAAAAAACCAACCCACAAATGTGTTGTCATTTCCCCTTGAGGCAATGGCAGAAGACAACCGGCTGCTGCTGGGAGATATCGCAATCTCTCTGCCGGTTGTAGAGCAGGAAGCAGAAGAACAGGGTAAAACCGCCAGAGCGCATTTTGCACATCTGGTTGTTCACGGGGTGTTGCACCTGCTTGGTTATGATCATACAGAGCCTGCAGATGCGGCCGAAATGGAGCCGCTGGAAACAGAGATTCTGTCTACACTGGGTTTTGAAAACCCTTACGACCCGGGATAACGAGAAGGAGCACTGTTCGTCATGAGTGAAGACGGATCGGGTAACGAGAAGAGTTGGTTGGAACGCCTTTCCATGGCGTTTTCAGGTGAACCCTCTTCTCGTGATGAACTGATTGAATTACTGCGTTCGGCCCAGCAACGAGATCTGCTGGATGCTGAGGCGCTCAGCACCATTGAAGGTGCGATGGTGGTGGCTTACATGCAGGCCCGGGAGATCATGATTCCCCGCTCTCAGGTCGCTGTGGTACGTATCGACATGACGCCGGAAGAACTGTTGCCGGTGGTGATTGAATCTGGCCATTCCAGATTCCCGGTACTCGGAGAAGGTCCGGACGATGTCGTCGGCATACTGCTTGCCAAGGATCTGTTGCCGCTGGCATTAAAGGATCCTAAAGCCCGCTTCAATCTGCGGGACCTGCTGCGACCCTGCAGCGCTATTCCTGAAAGCAAACGGCTCAATATTCTGTTGCAGGAGTTTCGTGCCACCCGCAACCATCTGGCAGTGGTCTACGATGAGTACGGCGGCGTGTCTGGCATCGTGACTATTGAAGATGTACTGGAACAAATCGTTGGTGATATTGAAGACGAGTTCGACTTCAATGAAGACGATTACATCAAAAAGCATGCTGACGGACATTACACCGTTAAAGCGCTGACGCCGATTGATGAATTCAATGCTTTTTTCGATTCCAGCTTCAGTGAAGAAGAATTCGATACCATCGGCGGTATTGTGACCCAGTACTTCGGTCATCTGCCCAAGCGGGATGAACGGGTCAGCATTAATGGTTTTCGCTTCAAGGTGCTGAACGCTGATAACCGTCGGATCAGGCTTCTGCAACTGACGCCACCGGCCTGATGGCTGAAGCCCGGGAAACGCGTTCGGCATCGGTGGGTATTTCAGGGGTCTCTGATGGCACCGGATTTTCATTGCTGAAACGCATGCCGCTGGCATTGCTGGCCGGTGCCGTCTTCCCACTGGGTTTATCACCTTATGAGGTGTGGCCCTGTATTCTGATATCTGTTGCAGGTTTGTTCTGGCTGATTCAGGGCACAGAACGGCGCAACATGATCCTGATTCACTATGCCTTTGGCACCGGTTTCTACGGTGTCGGCGTTTCCTGGGTTTACTTCAGTATTCATGATTTTGGTGGTGCCTCACCGTTGCTGGCGGGATTGCTGGTGCTGTTGTTCGTGCTGGCGCTGGCACTGGTGTTTGCCCTGCAGGGCTGGTTGCTGAGCTTTCTGGGACGACGCTGGTTGTGGCTGAGCTTTGCCTGCCTGTGGTTTGCCCGGGAATGGTTTGTCAGCTGGTTTCTCACCGGCTTCCCCTGGCTTTACGCCGGTTATGGAATGATCGATACCTGGTATGCAGCGCTGGCTCCTCTGACCGGCGTGCTGATGCTGGGATTCATCGTGGTCGTGCTGGCGGTGCAGATTGTGTTGATGCTGCAGGCTGCCTGGCTGCGTTCAGTACCCGGTTTAGTGTTGCCGCTGGTGCTGATTGGTACTGTCACCGCAATGTCTTTTGGTTTGCAGTTTTACTCCCCGGTGAGTGATACCGGCAGGGTGCTGACAGTGAGTCTGGTGCAGGGCAATGTGGATCAGGCCACCAAGTGGAGCCGGGCGATGGTCCGGCCCATACTGAACCGCTATCTTGGTCTGTCTGAAACCGAGTGGGGACGTGACCTTATTGTCTGGCCGGAAGCGGCTGTCACGGTATTCCGGGAGCAGGCTGGTGGCTTTCTCGGCCCGGTTGGCGAGCGCGCCACTGCGGCCGGTTCGGCATTGTTGCTGGGTATCCCGGATCGCGACGCAGAGGGACATTTCCTGAACTCGGCGACGGTGGCGGGTAATGGCTCCGGTACCTATCACAAGCGCCGGTTGGTACCTTTCGGTGAATATGTGCCGCTGGAATCGCTGCTGCGTGGGGTGATCCAGTTCTTCGATTTACCGATGTCACACAATGTTGCGGGTCCGGCCGGACAGGCCCCCTTATTTGTCGGCGAGCTGCCTTTGTCATTGTCCATTTGTTACGAAGTGGTGTATCCGGATCTGGTTCGCGCCACTGTCGCCGATCCCGCGCTGTTTGTGACGATCAGCAACGATACCTGGTTTGGCACCTCGATTGGCCCCTGGCAGCATCTGCAGATGGCCCGGATGCGGGCGCTGGAAAATGGCCGCTATATGGTGCGTGCCACAAATAATGGAGTCACAGCTGTAATTGACGACCGTGGCCGAATACAGGCGCAGCTACCCCAGTTTGAACCCGGTGTCTTGCGCGGCGAAGTCAGGGTAATGGAAGGCACTACACTCTATAACCGTACAGGTCAGCTGCCGTGGTTGATCCTGATTGCAGGGATGATCTTACTGATCGGGTACCGCGGCCGCGCGCGCCAGGATAGGCGTTGAGATACTGCTCACGCTCGCTGATCAGTTGTTTCAGGTGGGCGATGGGTTGATGGGCTTCCAGTTCCTCATCGATTTTGTCCCGCAACTGCTGTATCTGATGCAGCAATTCATTCTGCTGATCATTGACCTGAACCTGATCCAGGCGGGGAAAAGGACGGTGTCTGTTAGCTCCGCTCATAATGCCTCTGTGTTGCGCTGGTACTCCTTTAACCCTAGCTGGTAAACCACGGTTTTGCTGAGTATTTTTGCGACTCCGGGTTCTGTCTTACTGCACTGACTACGCGCCTGAAATTCGGTGCTTTGGCCATGTAACCGTGCGTGTGATGGGTTAGAATGGCCGGTTTTCGGATTTAGCTGAAACCCAGATCATGACTGAAGTAAATTCCGCTGCCGACAGTGGTAGCTACAACCCGCACAAAGCCGAAGCAGAGATGCAGGCGCGCTGGGAAAACGAAGGCACCTTCCAGGTGACAGAAAACAGCGACAAGCCCAAGTTCTATTGTCTTTCGATGTTCCCTTACCCCAGCGGCCAGCTGCACATGGGCCATGTTCGTAACTACACCCTTGGGGACGTGATTGGTCGCTATCAGCGACTGCAGGGCAAGAATGTTCTGCAACCCATGGGCTGGGATGCTTTTGGTCTGCCAGCAGAAAATGCGGCGATTAAAAACAATGTTCCCCCGATGAAGTGGACCAGGGAGAACATCGCCTATATGAAACGTCAGCTCAAAAGTCTGGGCTTTGCCTATGACTGGAGTCGCGAACTGGCGACCTGTGATCCTGAATACTATCGTTGGGAGCAATGGTTCTTTACCAGAATGTTCAAACGGGGCCTGGTCTACAAAAAAGCTGCTCTGGTGAACTGGGACCCGGTCGATCAGACGGTACTGGCAAACGAGCAGGTCATTGACGGCCGGGGCTGGCGATCAAATGCGCTGGTTGAACGCCGTGAACTCGCGCAGTGGTTTGTCAAAATTACCGATTATGCTGAAGAGCTGCTGAACTGCCTCGACGGTCTTGATGGCTGGCCGGAAAAAATCAAAACCATGCAGCGTAACTGGATTGGTCGCTCTGAAGGAGTGGAACTGACCTTCCCGATTGATGCCGATCAGGGTCTGGAGCAGCAGGGACTCACTGTCTATACAACCCGGCCGGATACCCTCATGGGCGTGACTTATGTGGCGGTGGCCGCGCAGCATCCCATTGCCCTGAAGGCCGCAGAATCTGACGAAAAGCTTAAGGCGTTTCTGGAAGAGTGCAACCGGGTTAAGGTTGCCGAGGCTGACATGGCGAAGATGGAAAAGCTTGGCATGCCTACCGGGTACTATGTCACGCATCCCCTTTCAGGCGAGAAGGTTCAGGTCTGGGTCGCCAATTTTGTACTCATTGACTATGGTTCCGGTGCTGTTATGGCGGTGCCAGGCCATGATCAGAGAGACTGGGAATTTGCCCGGAAGTACGATATTCCTGTTAAACAAGTGATTGCACCTGCGCCGGGCAGCAATGAGATCTGCGATCTGAGCAAGGAAGCCTATGTGAGTAAGGCCGGCGTCTGTGTCAACTCCGGTGAATTCGACGGGCTTGATTTCCCGCAGGCCTTCGGGGCCGTCGCCAGTGCACTGCGCGCCAAAGGGCTGGGTGAAACCCAGGTCAACTACCGGTTACGTGACTGGGGCGTTTCACGGCAGCGTTACTGGGGTTGCCCGATTCCCATCATCAATTGCAGTCAATGTGGTGCCGTGCCCGTGCCGGAAGCTGATCTGCCGGTGGTTCTGCCGACAGACGTTGAGTTTGAGGGTGTCGGGTCGCCGATCAAGAAGATGCCGCAATGGTATGAAACTACCTGCCCTGAATGTGGCGGCGCAGCGGAAAGAGAAACCGATACCTTTGATACCTTTATGGAATCATCCTGGTACTTCGCCCGGTTTGCATCCAGTGGATTTGCCGGTGGCATGGTGGATGAACGAACCCGCTATTGGGGTACCGTGGATCACTATGTCGGCGGTGAGGAGCACGCCATCCTGCATTTGTTGTACGCACGATTCTTTCACAAGGTCATGCGTGATGAAGGACTGGTTGAGGGAGACGAACCCTTTAAGAATCTGTTGTCACTGGGCATGGTCCTGAAGGACGGTGCGAAAATGTCCAAGTCTGCTGGCGATGCCGGTGACCCGCAGCACCTGATTAACACTTACGGGGCAGATGCAGTACGCATGGCTATGATGTTCGCAGCGCCACCAGAGCAAAGCTTTGAATGGTCAGAGCATGGTGTTGAATCTGCTGGCCGCTGGCTGAGAACACGGCTGTGGAATATCGTCGAGAACCATCTGGCCGGGGGAGAAGTACCTGCCCTCGACAAGGCGGCACTCACGGAAGGGCAAAAAGATCTGCGTCGTCTGGTGCATGAAACCATTGCCAAGGCGAATGATGACTATGGTCGCCGGCTCAATTTCAATACTGTGGTTTCGTCGGTCATGACACTCATGAACGAAGTGAGCCGCTATGATGACGAGTCACCGCAGGGCCGGGCGGTCGTTAATGAGGCGCTGCGGGCTGCAGTCCTGATTATGGAGCCGATTACCCCTCATATTACTGAAGTACTGTGGGAACAATTGACCGGTGGTTCCGTGTATGACGCCAGCTGGCCGGAAGTAGATGAAGAGGCGCTGAAAAAGTCAGCGGTCGAGATCGTTGCGCAGGTTAATGGCAAGTTACGCGGCCGGTTCGAAGCGCCGTTCGACTCGGATCAGGACACGCTCGTTGCCATGGCGAAGGAGGACGAAAACGTGCAGCGCTTTCTTGAAGGTATGACAGTGCGTAAGATCATTTGCGTACCCAATAAACTCATCAATATTGTGGTATCAAAGTAAACGTCGACCGGACCTGCTCTGATGAATGAGACACCTATGGCTGTTCAGTACATAAAACGCTCGTTGCTGCTATCCCTGATGGTTATGCTCGTCAGTGCATGCGGTTTTCACCTGCGGGGAACTGGCGTCACGGAAGTACAGCTGACAGCCCTTGATGTCACGGCGCAGAATCAGAATGGTCCTGTTGCCACGGAGCTGCGACGTGCCTTACGTCAGTATAATATTGAAGTAAATCCCGAAGGCGGCGCCGAATATCAGGTGCAGTTGCTGGGTGAGCGGAACACCAGGCGGGCAATCTCGACGACCAGTCAGAACAGCGTGGGTGAGTTTGAGATTCGCCTGGAACTGGACTTTATGATGTTCGGTGCTGATGGCGAAGAAGTGATTCCGTTGTCGACTATCTTCTCTGAACGCACCTATGCCTATGACCGCAGCAGTCTGGTTGCGAGCGATCAGGAGCAGCAACTGATTACCAGCGAGATTCAGCGTGATCTGGTAGAGCAGTTGATCAGGCGGGTCAATGCTACGGTTCGTTCGCAGGCAGAAGGTGCCGGACAATCAGACGTTGAAAGCAGTGCAGCTGGCACTGACCCGGAACCACAGGCTGCAAATGGCTCAGATACCTCTGACGAACCCTGATGAAAATCAATATCCGGCAGTTGTCGAAACATCTGACTGAAGCACCCGCGCCAGTCTATGTGGTTGCCAGCGATGAACCCCTGCTGCAACAGGAAGCCTGTGATCAGATCCGGGCTGCCCTGCGTTCCAAAGGCTACACAGAAAGAGACCTGTTTTTTGTGGAAGGCCGGTTTGACTGGGAAGAAGTCCTGTTTTCCGCTAACAGCATGAGCCTGTTTGCCGAACAGAAGATTCTGGAAATCCGCATGCCTAACGGTAAACCCGGGGACCAGGGGGCTAAGGCACTGCAAGCCTTCGCCAGCGATCCACCGGAAGGAACCGCCATGTTGTTGATTGTGCCCTGGCTCGACAATCGCGCGCAAAAAGCCAAGTGGGTCCAGGCGCTGGAAAAGGCCGGGGTTCTGGTGCCAATCTGGCCTGTGGAAGTGCAGGAATTGCCAGCGTGGATTGGCCAGCGCTTCAAAGCCGCTGGATTGCATGCGACGCCTGATGCCATCAATGCCCTGACAGACCGCATCGAGGGGAACCTGCTGGCGGCTGTGCAGGAAATTGAGATGCTGAAGCTGTTGGCTCCAGGTAACGAGATCAGTGCTGATCTTGTTATCTCAGGTGTCTCTGACTCCAGCCGGTTTAATGTGTATTCGCTGATCGATGCGGCGCTGGATCAGAATCCTGCCCGTACCCTGCGCATCCTTGAGGGACTGCAAACTGAGAACCAGCCTCTGTTGCCGCTGGTGGGATTCGTTTCCCGGGATCTGCGAATGCTCGCAGGTATAGCTCGCCAGATTGCTGCCGGACAGCGGATTGAAGCCGTATTCAGATCACAGTGGATGCCGGATAAGAAAAAGGCACTGGTGGGCAAATGCATCCGGGCGCACAGTGCTGCTGAATTGCAGTTTATGCTGGCGGAGCTGGGTCGTCTGGATAAATACCTGAAAGGGATGGCGGAAGGTTCAGCCTGGGACGTGATGACCGAGGTGCTGCTGCGACTGGCAGGTCGACCCGTCTTAAAAGCCGGGCTTGCTGACCTGAACTGAATCTCTGCCAGCCGCAGCGATGCAGAAGCTCAGTTGACAACCGTGCTGGCTTCGTCACCCAGACTTACCAGGGTCAGTGTTTCCCCGTCGGTTTCAAAAACAGTGATCGAACCATTGTCGGGCCGGCACACCAATACCTGATCGTCGCCTGTTGCGGCACTGACTGCGGTATTGATAGCGACGTAATGAGAGAAAAACGCCGTGTCTTCGCGGGTTTCCAGCAGACACTGAACCAGATCTGCTTTCCATTGCTGCAGGTCTGCTGACTGCTCACTCCATTTGCCGCTCATGACTTCCCGCAGCCAGGGGCCTCGCTCCTCCAGACTCATACCCGGGCTTGGTACCTCTGCAACGCGATTTTCTATAATCACTGCCTGTCCGGTGGTTTCTGCCAGTGGAATGGCGGTTTCCTGTGCCCTCTTCAGAGGGCTGGATTTCAGGATCAGCGGCAGGTGCGTCTCCAGCTGCTGGCAGGAAGCTACGGCTTGTTGTCTTCCCTGCTCATCCAGACCCGGGTCAAGATCATCGGTGAATGAAGCTGCCGCTTTGCCGTGACGGATCATATAGATTCGGGCCATGTTTTGTCCTTGATGTGCTGATGAATGCTTAAAGCCCTCGATTATAGTGCGCCGGTGTCCTGCCGGTCGAATCGAAATGGTGCAGGGTTGTTATTGCCGGACGTTTAAAGCTATGCTTTCAGTCCCGCCCGGCAGCCTGAAACTGTAGTTGCCGGCACCGGAAATCCAGCCAACGGCCGATGTCATTTCGTTATCCCTGTCGATAGTTCATTTGAGTTCGGTTAGCCATGGCTACACTCAACCCGATTCGTCGGATTAACCAGCAAAAAGGCAATGTTAAGTCATGAGTCATAGAGGCAATGCCCTTGAAGGCAGCGGTATCCCTGATACTGAAGTAGATGTGAGAGACGCATTCGGGATTGATGTAGACCTGAAGGTCCCGGCGTTCTCGGAAAGTTGTGATCACGTACCCGCCATCGACAGCAGCTATCTGTTCGATCGCGAAACCACGCTGGCCCTGCTGGCTGGTTATGCACATAACCGCCGAGTGATGGTGCAGGGTTATCATGGTACCGGTAAATCTACTCACGTCGAACAGGTAGCTGCCCGGCTTAACTGGCCCTGTATCCGTATCAACCTCGACAGCCACGTCAGCCGGATTGATCTGGTCGGTAAAGACGCTATTGTGCTGCAGGATGGCCAGCAGGTCACAGAATTCAAGGAAGGCTTGCTGCCGTGGGCTCTGCAGCGTGCCTGTGCGATCGTGTTTGATGAATATGATGCTGGCCGTCCCGACGTCATGTTCGTGATTCAGCGGGTGCTTGAGGTAGAAGGTAAGCTGACATTGCTGGACCAGAGCCGGGTAATCAGCCCGCATCCGTCATTCAGGATGTTTGCCACAACCAACACCGTTGGTCTTGGTGATCCGACAGGTCTTTACCACGGTACTCAGCAGATTAACCAGGGTCAGATGGATCGCTGGAATATTGTGACAACGCTGAATTACCTGCCCCATGAAAAAGAAACCGACATCGTCTGTGCCAAGCTGCCTGATGTCGAGCGCAAGCGTGTTGCGAATATGGTTTCAGTGGCAGAGCTGACTCGTCAGGGCTTTATCAATGGCGACATTTCCATTGTGATGTCACCGCGAACCGTCATTATGTGGGCAGAGAACGCCAGAATATTTGGTGATTTTGGTTTTGCCTTCCGCCTGACTTTCCTGAACAAGTGTGATGAAACCGAGCGCGCCCTGGTTGCGGAGTACTACCAGCGCTGCATGGGTGAGGAATTGCCGGAGTCTGCTTCGCGAATGGTGCTGGGCTGATTGTTCGGATGTTTTGCGGGAGTTAAATCGTGACTGAAACCAACGAAGCGACCGAACTGTTCAAACAGGCGGTCACTTCCACCATGAAAGCTATTTCCGGTAATGAAGAACTGGTTGTCAGCTTTGGTCGTGGTAAGCCCTATATGCAGGGTAACCGGGCTCGGGTACCGTTGCCGGAAGAGAACCTGACGGAAGATCAGCTCGCCGTGCTGCGTGGTACTTCTGACCGCTTTGCACTCAACATGCGTTTCCATGACGACCGGTTCCACCGCAGTCAGTTGCCGGAAACCGGTATCGCCCAGGACGTTTACAATGCGGTGGAAGATGCGCGGCTGGCGGCCATCGGATCTTATCTGATGCGCGGTGTGCAGGATAATCTGAGCGCACAGCTTGAGCAGAACTGTATCAACCGTGGCTATGAGCGAGTTTCCAGTCAGGAAGATGCGCCCCTGGGTGAAGCTGTTGGGCTCTACATCCGGGAAAAGATGATCGGTGAACTGCCGCCGACCGCAAAACAGGTACTGGATCCCTGGCGTGAGCATATTGAAGCTCAGATTGGCCATGAGACTAACGATCTGGATCGTATCATGTACGATCAGGAAGAGTTTTCCCGCATTACCCGGCAGATGATCCGGGACCTGGGTCTGACCGATGACTGGGGTGAAGAGTCAGGTGAGGGTCAGTCTGATCAGGAGGATCTGCAGGAAGAGGAAATGGAAGCGGAAGCCGGCGATGAGTCATCAGAGCAGGAGATGTCTGGCGACGCTGATATGGCCGATGCTATCGAAGGGGATGTGCCGGTTGATGTGGAAGCCATGGATATGGCGGAAGCCGATGGTGATCAGGATGATGCCGGTGCGCCGCCGGAAGCTAATATCGACCCGAACTGGCTGCGGCCCAAAGAGACAGAATATAAGTACTTTACCAGCGCCTTTGATGAGACGGTGATTGCTGACGAATTGTGCGATCCGATGGAGCTGGAAAGACTGCGCGGTGTGCTCGATAAACATCTGCAGAATTCCCAGATTATTATCAGTAAGCTGGCCAATCGTCTGCAGCGCAAGTTGATGGCACAGCAGAACCGGACCTGGGAGTTTGATCTTGACGAGGGCATGCTGGATACCTCGCGCCTGACGAATATCATCATGGATCCTTTTCATCCGCTGGCGTTCAAGCAGGAAAAGGACATGAAGTTCAAAGACACCGTTGTGTCACTGCTGATCGACAGTTCTGGTTCCATGCGTGGTCGCTCGATCACTATCGCTGCCATGTGCGCGGATATTCTTGGCAGGACCCTGGAGCGTTGCAATGTCCGGGTCGAAATTCTGGGTTTTACAACCCGGGCCTGGCGTGGCGGACAGTCGCGTGAGTTGTGGTTACAGCAGGGTAAGCCGCCTCAGCCGGGTCGTCTGAATGATCTGCGCCACATCATCTATAAGGCAGCCGATATGCCATGGCGTCGGGCGCGGCGTAATCTGGGCCTGATGATGCGGGAAGAACTACTGAAAGAAAACATTGATGGCGAAGCGCTGCTCTGGGCGCACAACAGAATCGTCGGGCGTTCTGAAGATCGCAAGATTCTGATGGTGATATCGGACGGACTGCCTGTCGATAACAGCACGCTGCTGGTCAATCCCAGCAACTATCTTGAGCAACATCTGAAGTACGCCATCGACAAAATAGAGAACTGGTCGCCGGTAGAACTGGTGGCTATTGGAATCGGCCATGATGTGACCCACCATTATCGACGTGCGGTCACCATCACTGATGCTGAGCAGTTGGGTGATGCCATGACGGAGCAACTGGTGGATCTGTTCGACGAGGATCTCAATCGCAAGGCTGCACCAAAACGAAACCCTGAAATTATCTGATCCTGAATTCCATGAGGTACCGATTTGGCTGACCGCAGTACTATTCTGTCGTTGTTTGATGACTACGAGGCCAGATTTCCCGATGAAAGCACCACAGTGGAAAGGATTCGTCGTTTCGTTGAGAATCACCCGGATTGTTTTGAGCGCTCGCTCAAGACAGGACATATCACCGGGTCTGCCTGGGTGCTTGACCGTCAGCGCCAGCGAGTCCTGCTGACCCATCATCGCAAACTGAATATCTGGGTTCAGCTTGGTGGTCATGCTGATGGCGAATCAGATGTCAGTGTCGTTGCGATGAAAGAGGCGACGGAAGAATCAGGAATTGCTGACCTGCAGTTGGCAGACAGCCGAATCTTTGATATCGACATCCATGCGATACCGGCCCGCGGTGACGAGCCAGAGCATTATCACTACGACTGTCGCTTTCTGATTCAGACTACCTCAACTGACGACTATGTCGTCAGCGAGGAATCTCATGACCTGGCCTGGGTGCCCCTGACGGAGGTCAGTCAATTGAGTGACGAAGCTTCGCTGCTGCGTATGGTGCGCAAGACCACCAGCCAGGCCACTACTGAGTAAAGAGGTGACAGGCCACCCGGTGTTCTGGCGCAACCTCCACGGATTCCGGCGTCACGGTCCGGCAGTGACTCATGGCTTTCGGGCAGCGGTCGGCGAACCGGCATCCCGGGCCCACATTTACCGGTGATGTTATCTCGCCCTTGATGGGAACGAAGGCGCGGGTGCGCTCAAGTGCAGGGTCTGGTTCCGGGTTCGATTCGATCAGCAGTTGCGTGTAGGGATGCTGCGGGTTGAAGAATACGTCGTTGGCAGGGCCGGATTCGACTAAGTTGCCCAGATACATCACCGCCATCCGGTCTGAGACATAGCGCACCATCGACAGATCGTGCGCAATGAACAGCAAGGTCAGGCCCATGGCGTTTTTCAGTTCTTCCAGCAGATTGATCACCTGCGCCTGCACCGAAACGTCCAGCGCCGAAATCGGTTCATCGCAGACGACAAACCTGGGTTTAATGATCATGGCCCGGGCGATACCGATACGCTGGCGCTGACCTCCGGAAAACTCATGAGGGTAGCGGGACATATGGTCTGCGTTAAGACCAACTTTCTTTAACCATTCTGCGACCAGGTCCCGCACCTCACTTCGCTTGTGCTGGCCCTGAATCATCAATCCTTCGCCGACAATATCCAGCACGGTCATCCGTGGGTTCAGTGAAGAGTAAGGGTCCTGAAAGATCATCTGCATGTCTCTGGAAAAATGCAGGTGATCCTGTGCACTGAAACGCGCTGGCAAGGGTTCACCGTTGAAAGAGGCCTGGCCTCCGGTCCGCTCGTGCAGCCCGATCAGGGTTTTGCCAAAGGTAGACTTGCCAGAGCCGCTTTCGCCGACCAGGCCGAGAATTTCATTCTCATTAATGTTCAGCGTAATACCGTCCACCGCATGCAGAATCTGTCCGGCGCCAATCCGGAAGTGTTTCTGAAGGTTCAGGGTCTCAATCAGCATGTGACTCTCCTATCTGATTCAGTTCCGCAATTTGAGGCGCCCCATCATGTTGCAACCAGCACCGGGACATATGATCTGCATCAGAAGCGATGATGTACTCATCTGGCAGGTGCTTTTCGCAAACGTTCATGGCGTAAGGGCAGCGGGCAAAATAGCCGCAACCTTCTGGCGGATGAAACAGATCTGGTGGGCTGCCCAGAATAGGGGTCAGCTTCTTATCCTTTTGCTCTCTGTTGGAAGGCATGGCCTTCTTCAGGCCGAGTGTATAGGGATGTGATGAACGATAGAAAATATCATCCACCGGCCCGGTTTCGATCACCTGCCCCGCGTACATCACTGCAACCCGGTCGGCCATGCGGGCAACCACTGCCAGATCATGGGTGATCAGAATAATCGACATATTGTCTGAGCGCTGTAACTCCAGCATCAGTTCCAGAATCTGCGCCTGAATGGTCACGTCCAGCGCAGTGGTGGGTTCGTCAGCAATCAGTACCGACGGTCCACAAGCGAGGCTTTGAGCAATCATCGCCCGTTGTAGCATGCCGCCGGAAAATTCAAAGGGGTACTGTTTAGCCCGCTTGGCGGCTTCAGAAATCTTGGTTTTTTCCAGCAGCTCAACCGCACGTTTTCCTGCCTCTGAGCGCGACAAGTGACGATGCACCATGAGGGTTTCTGCAATCTGGTCGCCAATCGTCATGGTCGGGTTGAGGGACG
>JAGRIO010000627.1 GCA_020443225.1 Pseudomonadales bacterium | reverse complement strand
ATGGTTGATCCAAAGATGCTGGAACTTTCGGTTTATGAGGGAATTCCTCATCTTCTGGCTCCTGTTGTCACCGACATGAGCGAAGCATCCAATGCGTTACGTTGGTGTGTTGCGGAAATGGAACGCCGGTACAAACTCATGGCAGCAGTCGGAGTGCGAAATCTCGCCGGTTATAACCGCAAGGTGAAAAAAGCCAAAGAAGAAGGACAACCTCTGGCAGATCCATTGTTCAGACCCGATGCATTGATTCCGGGACAAAAAGCTCCTGAACTCGAGCCAATGCCTTTTATAGTCATTGTCATTGACGAATTTGCTGACATGATGATGATTGTCGGCAAGAAAGTCGAGGAATTGATTGCTCGTTTGGCACAAAAAGCCCGTGCCGCCGGTGTGCACCTGATTTTGGCAACTCAACGACCTTCGGTTGATGTGATTACCGGTTTGATAAAGGCGAATATTCCAACCCGAATCGCCTTTCAGGTCTCTTCTAAAATTGACTCTCGCACCATTTTGGATCAAGGCGGTGCGGAGCAACTATTAGGGCACGGTGATATGCTTTATTTGCCTCCCGGAAAAGCGATTCCTGAACGTGTTCACGGAGCATTTATTGATGACCATGAGG
>JAGRIO010000626.1 GCA_020443225.1 Pseudomonadales bacterium | reverse complement strand
ATGCTGCAAGCCGGCGTCTTTGGCGAACTGACCCGCGAACAGAATGAGGCGGTCAACGAAATTATCGATAGCACGAATCAGTTGCTGTCTTTTGTCAACAATCTGCTCAACCAGGCTCGGATCGAGACCGGAGCGGTGGCCTTAAAATTGGTTCCTTTCAGTCCGGCAACCCTTGTCACCGATATCAAATCGATGTTTGGCCCGCTGGCGCAATATAATGAACTGGCCTTGATTGGCCAGGTTAGCCCGGAGACGCCGGAGATGCTGATGGGCGACATCGACTGGCTGCGCCAAATGGTAGCCAATCTGGTGGGCAATGCCATCAAATTCACCGAGACCGGCGAAATTAGAATCCGCATTTTTTGTCCCAATCCAGAGCAGTGGGCGATCCAGGTCGCCGATACAGGCCCGGGTATTCCCGCCGAGGCACAAGAATACATATTTGAAGCCTTCCGCCAGGTCGATGGGACGATTACCCGCGAACACGGCGGCTCCGGATTGGGGCTGTCCATCGTCAAACAACTCACGATCATCATGGGAGGAAGCATCACCCTCACCAGCGACATCGGCAAAGGCAGTACGTTTACTATCTTCTTACCTCTAGAAACAGTTCAGGAGCAGCT
>JAGRIO010000625.1 GCA_020443225.1 Pseudomonadales bacterium | reverse complement strand
AAAGTTGACCACTTGTCCGGAGGCGAACGTCGGAGGGTGGCTTTGTGCCGGTTGCTGATCCAGGAACCCGACATCCTGCTGCTTGATGAGCCCACAAACCATCTAGATGCCGAAACGGTAGGGTGGTTGGAGCAACACCTTCAGGAATATAAGGGCACCGTGATTGCAGTGACCCATGACCGGTATTTTTTAGACAATGTGGCTGGGTGGATCCTGGAGTTGGACCGGGGGCAAGGGATTCCATTCCAGGGCAATTATTCTTCCTGGTTGGAGCAGAAGCAGGCGAGACTGGCGCAGGAAGAAAAATCCGAGTCGAAACGCCAAAAAACGTTGGAACGGGAACTGGAATGGATTCGTATGTCTCCCAAAGGCCGCCAGGCTAAGGGGAAAGCCCGTGTAACGAAATATGAACAATTAGTGAGTGAGGAGCAGAGTCAACAGACTGACGATTTGGAGATTTATATTCCTTCTGGCCCGCGGCTTGGTGATGTCGTGGTGGAAGCCACCAATCTCTCGAAGAGCTATGGGGATTCCCTGCTGTTTGATAATCTCTCGTTTTCTTTGCCCAAAGGCGGCATCGTTGGTGTGGTTGGGCCAAATGGGGCGGGAAAGTCCACCCTGTTTAAAA
>JAGRIO010000624.1 GCA_020443225.1 Pseudomonadales bacterium | reverse complement strand
AGTTCCGGGACCACGCCGCCGTACTCGGCATGTAGGGCGATCTGTGAATAGATGGCATCGGCGAGCAGTCCCTGTTCGCTATCGAACAGCGCGACGCCGGTTTCATCACAGGAGCTTTCCAGTCCAAGAACAAGCATTCGAAGAGGTCTCAACAGGGATTTGTGCGTGAAACAAGCACATGTATAATGGCGGGCTTCCTGCGCGTCCGGGTATTGCTCCCAGCGCGCACCGAATTAAACCATTACACCCAATACACTGACAGAGAGCTCTGCATGCCCATCGTCAAAGTTCGCGACAACGAACCGTTCGAAGTCGCCCTGCGTCGTTTCAAGCGTTCCTGTGAAAAGGCCGGCATCGTCACCGAGCTGCGTCGTCGTGAAGCCTACGAAAAGCCGACCCAGGAGCGTAAGCGCAAGCGCGCTGCTGCTGTGAAGCGCACTTTGAAGAAGGTCATGCGCGAGCAGTCTCGCCGGACCCGTCTGTATTGATCGTTCTCTGATCCTGCGTCCCTGCAGGATCAAATCGCTGCGTAGATTGCCATGAGCGAACTGAAAGACCGTTTCACCGCAGACATGAAGACTGCGATGAAGTCCGGCGACAAGGCCCTGCTCGGGACCTTGCGCATGGTGCT
>JAGRIO010000623.1 GCA_020443225.1 Pseudomonadales bacterium | reverse complement strand
ACGCGCTGTTGGCCTGTTCGATCAGTTCTGGCCAGGTACCAACCATGATTCCCATACACGGGGATTGTGTCGCCAATAATCGGCGAAGCCGGCGTGCTGCGCTGCCATCGGGCACCAAAAGAAACTGTATTAATTGACTCAATATCTACGCTCCCTTTGAAACATCCACATTTCATCCAAATGTTTGAAGTCAGAAACCGCTTATTCTCTCTCAATAGCGATTTCAAACTGAGGGTACTTTTCGCTGAGTAGGTCCACTGCCTCTAGCGTTCTTACCCCCCACTGATTGGTCATGGCATAGGTCTTACCGTCAATATGAAACAGCTCGTCCTGTTTGCAGAAATAACGCTTGGTCTTCGGCAACTTGCCCCCGGTATCGAGCGTCATTAGTTGTTCTGCGAATTGCTCTTCATCGAGTGAGCCATCAAAGCAAACGAAGAGGTTCCCTTTCCGCCAGCTAATAATATCCGCGACCTCTTCTGGCTTGGCTCCTCCCTGGATGACCTCACTCACCAGTTGGTACATAAGATTACGCTTATTCAGACCGTGGTGGTCACGCCCTCCAATCGAGAGAGTGAATTTTGAGAAATCGCGAGATGACGTTCTGGACTGCTGCTCTTTCTGCTTCTTCTGTC
>JAGRIO010000622.1 GCA_020443225.1 Pseudomonadales bacterium | reverse complement strand
AGGGAATACAGCCGACATTGAGACAAGTTCCGCCCAAAGCCGGTTTTCCGTCTTTTCCGATGTTGTTATCGACACATAATGTGCTCATTCCTAATTGAGCAGCTCGTATAGCAGCCACATATCCGCCAGGGCCGCCACCAATAACTACGACATCATATTGTTCTTGTTCTGACATTTTCTTCTCCTTTTAGCTTACAGATTGAGTAGCATACGAGCCGGGTCTTCCAGAGCTTCTTTAACAGCCACCAGGAATTGAACCGCATCTTTGCCGTCAATGATTCGGTGATCATAAGTCAAAGCCAGATACATCATCGGACGAGCAACAATTTCACCATCAACAACAACAGGACGTTGTTTAATCGTATGCATTCCTAAGATTGCACTTTGCGGAGTGTTGAGAATCGGTGTAGACATCAATGATCCAAAAGTTCCGCCATTAGTGATTGTGAATGTTCCTCCTTGAAGATCCTCCATTGCTAACTTACCATCTTTGGCAGCAATAGCAAAATCGCGAATTCCGCCGTCAATATCAGCCAGGGACATGGATGCGGCATTTTTCAAAACAGGAACAACAAGTCCTCTTGGAGAAGCAACAGCAATTCCTATGTTGTGCATTTTGTGGTAAATGATGTCCGTACCTTCA
>JAGRIO010000621.1 GCA_020443225.1 Pseudomonadales bacterium | reverse complement strand
CACCCGCCAGCGACAGGATGGTAGGAGTAATGTCGGTGGCCCAGGTAAAAGCCATGCTCATGTGTCCGGGTTGCGGCAGCCGCTCGCCGGCAATAATCAGCGGCACCCGCATACCTCCCTCCCCTGTGTAGAACTTGTAGAACGCCAGGGGGCTGGCGGCAGCGCTGGCAAAACCCGGGCTGATTGAATTGAAGCTCCCCTTCAGGCCCAGGCGATCGTAATCCAGGTGATAACCCAGCCGCGCCGGACCGAGCCGTGCGGGAAAGGCTGTAGGATCCGCAGGGCCGCTGCCTTCACTGCCGTTGTCTGACGTAAAAATAAAAATGGTGTTGTCGTACTGCCCACGGGACTTGAGGTAATTCACCAGACGCCCGATATGAAAATCCATGGCTTCGATCATGCCGGCGTAAACCGCCATGCGCTTCGCCTCGTAGCGCTTGCGCTGTGGATCCAGCGCGCCCCAATCGTCGGTCGTAGACATCCGTACCATGCCAGTATCGGGAGGCACGATACCCAGTGCCACGGCCCGCGCCAAACGCTGCGTACGCAGAGCATCCCAACCGGCGTCGTAAACGCCCATGTAATGGACGATGTATTCCTGGGGCGCCTGCACCGGCATATGCACGGCCATAAAAGGCAGGTAGG
>JAGRIO010000620.1 GCA_020443225.1 Pseudomonadales bacterium | reverse complement strand
GACGCTTTCCAGCGACGGGGTGGCGGAGCCGAGCACGATAGGTACCCCATGCTGCTGGGCGCGCACAATAGCCAGATCGCGGGCATTGTAACGAAAACCATCCTGCTGTTTGAACGAAGGATCGTGTTCTTCATCGATGATGATCAAGCCCAGCTCGGGCAGAGGAGTGAAAACCGCTGAGCGGGTGCCGAGTACAACCCGTGCCACGCCATCGCGGGCCAGCAACCAGGCGTTCAGCCGTTCGCGATCCGTCAGACCGGAATGAAAGACTGCCAGGCGGGCGTTCAGGCGGCTCTGAAACCGATCCAGCAATTGCGGCGTCAGGCCGATTTCCGGTACCAGTACCAGCGCCTGCCGCCCACGTGCCAGCACGGGTTCGATAGCGCGCAGATAAACCTCGGTTTTACCGCTGCCGGTGACGCCTTCCAGCAAACTGACCGAAAAGCCGTCCAGCTTGGCCTGCAGCGCTTCGACCGCCGTTTGCTGGGCCGCGTTCAGGGTTAATTCTGCCGCTTCGTCAGTTGCTGCCGGAACGGTATTGGGCGCGTTGGTGGGTAGTTGCCCGACCGGTTCCGGTGCTATCGGGTCCAGTTCGGTCCGACTTTCGATCCAGTCCTTGGCGCGCAGACTGCGGGCTGTGGCTGACCA
>JAGRIO010000619.1 GCA_020443225.1 Pseudomonadales bacterium | reverse complement strand
GAAATGTTATGGAGTGGGTTATGGATTGTTGGCACGATTCCTATGTTCGTGCGCCCGTTGATGGAACAGCATGGTTTAATCCAGGTTGCGAAAATCATGTGATTCGTGGTGGTGCATGGAGTAGTGCCAAAGAGGAGTTTTCATCAAGTAATCGCTCAACCGCAAAATCGAATTTTACAGATGCAAGGGTTGGTTTCAGAATCGCATTAACCCTCAAAAACAAATAATAAAAAAGTTTAAATATTTGAGCAATTTATCTTGAACAAACTCAAGAAATCTTTATACTTACACACCTCAAATGTGCCGGGGTGGCGGAACTGGTAGACGCGCCGGATTCAAAATCCGGTTCCTTTACGGGAGTGCGAGTTCGATTCTCGCCCTCGGTACCAATTAACTAAATCAAGAGCTTTCACAAGCTCTTTTTTTATGCCTAAATAATGCCTTTCAGGCACCAATATTAAATTTAATCTAGCTACAAAAGAATTTGGGTACAATCATTTTGTTCTGTTTAAATTTTCAAATATTTATTTTACAATGTTGAAATGTGTGGTGCATTTGCAGCAATTAGTGATTTTAAAGTTAAAAATCTGACTTTAAAATTAGGCGTAGAGGATATTGAAAGCAGAGGGATAAGAGTACCGGCTTCAA
>JAGRIO010000618.1 GCA_020443225.1 Pseudomonadales bacterium | reverse complement strand
CCTGGGCGATCAGGCCCGCGACACCCAGCCCGCCATTCGGCACCTGCTGCTGCGGAAGCCGGAAGGCATGGAGGGCGATGAATTCGAACGCCTCCTCTTCCTGGCCCGCCGCGAGATCGAGATCAAATCGCACGAGGAAAACATCGCGAATTTCTACGTCGCATCCCTGAGCCATCGGCTCATCAGCTACAAGGGATTCATGGTCGCTTCGGCGCTCGAGAAATACTACATCGACCTCCAGAACACGGCTTTCGAGACGGCGATCTGCCTCTATCACCAACGGTTCTCGACCAACACCTTCCCGACCTGGGCGCTGTCCCAGCCGTTCCGCATGCTGGCGCACAACGGGGAAATCAACACCCTGCGTGGCAACCGGAACTGGCTCAACAGCCGCATCGGACAGTTCAAGAGCGAGGTCTGGGGCAACAACATGCACCTGCTCAACAAGCTCTTCGATCCGGACGCCTCCGACTCGGCGAGCCTCGACCAGGCGCTGGAACTCCTCGTGCTCTCGGGCCGTTCGGTCCCGCATGCCATGGCCATGCTGGTGCCGCCGGCGTGGCGGATCGATCCCTTCACGCCGAAGGAAGTGGCCGATTTCTACAAATACAACAGCTGCTTCTGCGAACCGTGGGACGGCCCCGCCGCCC
>JAGRIO010000060.1 GCA_020443225.1 Pseudomonadales bacterium | reverse complement strand
AATCCGCGCGGCTTCATCCTGATCGACGAACACCAGCGCAACCCGACCTTCCGCAACATCTTCTCGGCCGGCGTTCACGTAGCGCTCCGCCAGGGAATCAATGGCCTCCAGACCGGAATGATCGGCAACCCGCGAGCGGGCGAAATCGATAATGACATCATCATTGTCAAGGGTAGGGTCAAAGTGTTCCAGGAACGAGGTCACGGAGCCAAAGAACAGGGGGCCGGTCACGGCATAGACGGTCGAGCCCTTGTGATCTTTCATTGCATCAATCCGGATATGCTTGGCATGCTCCCAGGCGAAGACCAGCGCTGAGACAATCACGCCCACGACAACGGCGACCGCCAGATCCGTCGCGACAGTGACGCCGGAAACCAGAATCAGCACCAGGGCATCGCTGCGGGGCACTTTGCGGATGACCCTGAAGCTGCTCCATTCAAAGGTACCCAGAACAACGATAAACATCACGCCGATAAGAGCAGCCAGCGGAATCTGTTCAATCAGCGGAGAGGCGATCAGAATAAACAGCAACAGACCGAGGGCCGCAGTGATGCCGGATAACCTGCCGCGGCCACCGGAATTGATATTGATCATGCTCTGTCCAATCATGGCGCAACCGCCCATGCCGCCGAACATCCCGGTGGCCGTATTAGCGATGCCCTGGGCAATACATTCTTTGTTGCCGCGGCCGCGGGTCTCAGTGACTTCATCCACCAGACGCAATGTCAGCAAAGACTCAATAAGGCCGATTGCGGCCAGGATGATTGCATAAGGCAGAATGATCCACAGGGTTTCAAGCGTGAAGGGCACGCTGGGAATGTGGAAGACTGGCAGACCGCCCTTGATCGAAGCCACATCACCTACAACCCGCGTATCCAGGTCCAGTCCGATCACCAAAAGACTGATAGCGATGATGGCTGCCAGGGAAGAGGGGACAGCGCGGGTCAGCTTCGGCAGGAAGTGAATGATCAGCATGGTACAGAAAACCAGAGCCAGCAGAATGTACATCTGCTCACCCTGCAGCCAGGCGACGTCGATGCGTGAACCTTCCAGCACCGTGCCCGCCAGCCAGCCCGGTTCGCCGGCTATGCCAAACTGGCTGAGTTGCGCGAGGAAAATCACGATGGCGAGACCGTTGACGAAACCCAGCATGACCGGATGGGGCACCATGCGAATGAACTTGCCCAGTTTCAGCATACCTGCTGCGATTTGCAGAAAGCCCATCAGTACGACCGTGGCGAACAGATATTCCACGCCATGATCTGCAACCAGCGCTACCATCACAACCGCCAGCGCACCGGTTGCGCCGGAGATCATGCCCGGTCTGCCGCCGATGCAGGCGGTAATCAGCCCGACCATGAATGCAGCGTATAACCCAACCAGTGGCTCTACCCCAGCGACAAAGGCGAAGGCGATGGCTTCCGGCACCAGAGCCAGGGCCACGGTTATACCGGAGAGAATATCGTTTTTGACAGAAGTAAATCTGGCTGGGTGTAACTCGAACATAGGTACCTTCATGAAAAGCGTAAGGGTTCAGCTGAATGTTCAGCTGACCGCAAGTGTCGGGTTCTGGGTTAAAACGAGGTTAGTGCTGCTGCGAGGAGATCTGTTCCCCGTTGCAATCAGCAGCGGTGGGGATATTTACCACGAAGAGACGGGGAACCTGTGATGTATGTTTCCAGCAGATGTTCTGCGGGCGGCTGCGCCGTTGTCACGGCGAAACACATCGATCAGTGGTTCCTTAGTGACCACGAAAGCGCGCGAGTTTACCTGAAACCCGGCTGAAGGTTAATGCTGTTCACCATTGCCAGGCCAGGAATCGCCGTTTCATGATTATTTGCGCGAATTTACGGCGAAAATCGGTGGCAGTTTCAGCCCTCAGGAAGACAGCAGTGCGGTCAGACTGAGGACTGCGGCAGCGCTGGCCAGCACCAGCTGTATCCCCGGCGTTGATATGAAATGCTGCCAGAAGGGTTTCTTACCTTCAAAATACAGAGAATCCACCAGCATCAGGCCACCGATCACCAGCCGCTTACGACGGGTATTAAGGTTGCCGTCAAAGCGAATGGAGAAATTATCCGCATCAGTGAAGGACTCCAGCAAACTGCCGCTCCACTTCTTGGTAATGGTGCCCATCTGGCGCAGCCCCTGGTAGATCTGGAAGGTCCAGGGTTTCCACACCGGGCCTGTTAAGCGCAGCAATTCTGTCCCTTCATTGTCTTCTACGCTAACGATTCGGCTGAGCCAGGAAAAACGCAGGCGGGCGCGTCCGGCATGGTTGCCGTTTTCATCCAGAATATCCAGTTCATGGAAGTACAGGCGGGGACGCCTTTTCATCGTCATGATCAGTTGCTGGCGCTGATCCCTCAACTCCATGGTGAAGGTATAGAGCAGGCCAAACAGCTGCCGGCCAAGAATTGAGTAGCCGTTCGCATTCAGTTCCTGAATATGCCAGCGACCTGACTGCGCAGGATGTAGCTGCAGAAAGTACTCATTGGCCCGCTCGAAGGAAAACAGAGCCTCGGTGATATGGTACTGCTGCGAGATATCGATAGCGAACAGATCCTTCAGCACCGCTTCGACCCGGGCCGTTGTCTCAGCCTCAACCGAATCGCGCGCAGCCTGCTGTTCCAGTTGCTGTTTAATTTTGGCGAAGTAAACACCACAGGACTGGCATTGCTCACCCTCTTGCTGGCTGAAGCCACACTTCGGGCAGGCGAAATCGTATGCGGGCGGAGAGTCTTCAGTCGGCAGTGGATTCACGGCCTCGTAATTCAGCTGGATGGCTTCCAGTTCACCCGGGTCCAGCCAGATACCTCCACATTGCTGGCACTGATCTACGATAGCGCCGCCAAGTTCCCCATAGCGGGCCTTTCGCATCGTTAGTTTGCATCTGGGGCAGGCGCGTGACAGCTCCGGCATCTCAGCAGTCGGTGAGGCAGCAGCCTCCAGTGGCACTTCTATGTCGCGGTTGCGCTCAATCTGACGCAGACTGCGCCCCGCAAGGAAGCAGCCTCTGCACCCCGTGCACAGCGCTACTTTCTCACCTTCATAGCGGGTCACCCTCAACGTCTGCTGACAGGCCGGGCAGGAAAGCGCCATAAACTTCTCACCGGAAAATAAGGACCAAAGGTTACCAGATTTGCGACAACCCGAAGCGATTGTTTAATGTGGCAGATTCGTTAGTATGGTGCTGGTCGCTAAAACCGGACTGCCCGTCGCCGCTTCGCAGCGGTAACAAGAGGTGAGGTCAGGGTGGTCAGGCGGGTTTTCACTTAACGAACCCCGGGGCGAATCTTTTACAACTGGAAGGTAGTGTCATGCTGTTGAATAAAACCATTGTAATCACCGGTGCTGCGAGTGGGCTGGGCAATGCCTGGGCAAAAGGATTTCTCGCGGAAGGCGCTGCTGTCGTCGCTGCAGATATCGATGCCGACGGTCTGAAGGAACTGCAGGCTCAGGGTGCCAGAACTTATGTGGCTGATGTTTCCGCGGAACAACAGGTGAAAGATCTGATTCAGTTCGCCGTCAGTGAAACCGGCAGACTTGATGTGCTGTTCAACAACGCCGGCTTTGGCAATAACAAACCGTTTCTCGATATTCCCGAAGGGGACTTTGAAAGACACCTGGCGGTACACGTGAATGGCGCCCTGTATGGTATGCGCTACGCTATTCCTGTGATGTTACAGCAGGGTGGCGGCAGGATTATCAATACGCTGTCCCGCGCGGCTGAGATCAGCGGGCCCCGCAATGCAGCCTATGCTGCAGCTAAAGCCGCCCTGTGGTCGCTGAGTCATTCCGTGGCTGCAGAGCTCGGGTCTGAGACATTACTGATTAACATGTTAATACCCGGGCCGACTAACACTGCCATATGGGGGCGGGACATGCCGCAGATGCAAACAGCTGAGGTCACCTACCCAACGGCCAGAATGATGGCAACTATGGCTGATGGCGGGGGTAGCGGAAAAGTTTATTGGGATGAACAGGAGTATCCTCTGTTCAGATCGCTCTATCGTGAGGAAGTCGCTGACTGAGTCACTGGCTTCGTTGTTGCAATGTGTATCAGGAATCAAAAATCTCTGTTCAAAAGCGGCTCCCTGAAATGATACAAAGTCATCGTGTTGAAATCGAAGATAAAGTCACCCTGAACTATCTGTCAGAAGGCGAGGGTGAAATTTCCGTGCTGCTGTTTAATGGTGCCGGTTCACCACTAACCACCTGGAATGCCGTTGCGGAACGCCTTGTGCCCCGATACCGGGTCATCCGGTTTGATCAGAGGAATGCCGGTGATACTGCAGCTGAAGGCACCTTTACCCTGCTGGATACCGCGCGGGATGCGGCGGCATTGTTGCAATCACTGCGGATCAGTGAAGTGATTGCGGTGGGTCATGCCTGGGGTGGCCGGGCTGCACAGGTTTTTGCCCGTGATTATCCGCACCTGGTCAGCAAGCTGGTAGTCTGTGGTACCGGTGGTCAGCTACCGGCGAATGATCCACAGCAGCTGATGAAGAAAATGGCTGGCGCCCGTAAAAGCGGTGACAGGTCAGCCTGGGAAGACGCAGTCGCTGGTATGTTTTGTGCGCCAGGCTTTCCTGAGAGCGAACCTGAAACTTTCCGGCAGATTTGTGATGCTATCTGGTCACGTACTCAAACAGCGAATGCTCGTTGGGACCCCGCGGTTGCTCCCAGCGCCAGCTACTGGGGTATGGCGAGGCAGCGCACCCTGCTGATCTATGGCACTGAAGATCGCCAGGGTACACCGGAAAATGCCCGCGATCTTGCATCGCGCCTGGAACACGCAAAACTGGAATTTGTGGCCAATGCCGGTCACTTCGTTATCGGTGAACAGCCGGCGCAGGTGGCGAAACTGATCAGTGACTTTATCGGGTCGCCCTGATTAACGAATGTACCAGCTTACTGGCGACCTGCCCGGAATATCCGCCCGACAGTTCAGGGCTGGTGTGCTGAAGCAAGCTGGTGCTTGCAGTCTGATATTCATGGCCGACAACAGCGCGAAGGCTGGCAACATAATTTTGAGGAGAGTGATCTGTCAGGGCCTCAGGCAACGGGCGTTTGTACTGCCGGTTCAGCTGACGGGTGATATCTCGTTCACCCTGCCGCCGGTCTGCTCTCATGTGCCTGGCGGCAGGATTGTTCCACAGCTGATGATGGTGGCTGAAATAGATAGTTTCACCAACGGCGCCAGCTTCCGTACCCATTATCAGGCGAGGAACGAGATCGCGGTAATTAACCAGCCGAAAGACCGGTGTTGCGGCCAGCGCCCGCCGTAGTGACGCGGTACCCGTCGGCGGTGGCCCGAAGCCATAAACACCTTGGGTGGGAAAGTTCCGCGCTGCCAGGGTGGCAAGGCCAGCACCCATGCTGTGGCCGGTAAAAAAGACGGGGCAATCCAGTGATGTCAGGGTGGGTGATGCTATTGACCAGAGTTCAGTCAGCAGTTTGTCGTAACCTCTGTGTGCCCCCTGACGAAGAGGCGCGCAGTTAAAACTGGATACCCAGTTCCGGTTGTTGGCGGTGCCGCGAAATGTCATGACCGCGACACTGTTATCCTTAGCGACGCACAGTGCCGCAAACATACCTTTATGGTGAAAGTGGGCGACTTCGCGAAAGGCCGGCCCGCATCCGGCAGTTCTCTGCAGTTGTGACGCTCGCTGGGCAGCGTCCAGATATATCCAGCGGGAAAAGTGGCTGAGCCACCAGGCATTGGCAACCGAGAAATGGCGGGTATGAGGTTCCAGTGAAACAGATGGCAGCGGGGAGAAATGATCCCGTGCCTGGTGAGTCTTGAATACTGCGTTGTAATCCGTGGTAAAGCGCATGATTGTTAAGTGCTGCAACCGAAGGGTGCGCAGGTCTGCAAGATAACAGCAGTCGTTCTGGCTAACCCCAACGATAAGTTAACGTAAAGAAAATGAAGAACTCTTAATATAGCGCTTCAGTAGTGGCAGGGCACTGCCAGGTGGAAAAATTAATCAGGCACAGCAATGTTAAGAAGGATCTGCCTGGCAGGATTTCAGGGTGATGGCGGTGCGAGTGCGCCGTGTTCGACAAAGATCAGTGCAGTGGTATCAAATCCCCGCGCCTTAGCCGTGCTGACAAACCGTGCCTTCAGTGCTTCGTCCGGATGCGGCGAGCGTGACAGTAACCACAGGTAATCGTGATTCGGGCCGCTGACAAATGCCCATTCATAGTTATCGTGATCCAGCTCAAAGACGACGTAGGAACCGTAAAAAGGACCGAAGAACGAAACCTTCAGATAGCCCTGGTCAGTACCGGTAACGAATCTGGCAACCCCTGTTGCTGATTCCCACTCGCTGTCAGCAGCGCTGTAACCCTGGTTCAGCACTTTTACTGAGTCGTCTTCCCGCAGGGAGTATTCTGCAGTGACCTCGCTGAGCCCACGTTCAAACGGGTGATCCAGTCGCGCAATTTCATACCACTTACCCAGATAGCGATTGATGTCAAAGTCAGAGACGGGTGCCACCCCGGCGGGATATCCCAGACAGCCGGATAAAGTCGCGGGTAAAGTGAACAATGCCAGGTAACGGATACATTGCAGTATTTTCTTCACCTTGGGTCACCTGCCGGCTTCCAGTCGTTCAGGCTGCCTGACAGGACGCCATAGGCTGTGTTTACCACGACGGTACTTCCGGGGCGGTCAGTACCTTCGATAGGTACTGACCAGCGCTGGGTGACCTGAAGTGTACCGTCCAGAAGCTCGGGTTCGCCGTTGGCAGGAAGCAGGTTCAGACTGAACTGACGTTCATCAGGTCCTTCCGGGGCTACCTGCAGGTCGGCAACCCCAAGCATGACGCCATCGATGATGGCATATCCGACTGTTCGCTTATTGATGCCAATAGCGAGCAGCGAAATCTTCTCATTCTGCAAATTAAGGTAGGTAAAGGCAGGCGCAAATCTGGCTCTTGGGCCGGTCTGTTCGTGCCACTTGCCCGGACCTTCAATGTGATAGCTACGGCCATCAAGGGTAATGTCTCCCTGAACCGTACCGGTCATTTCCCAGCGCCCGCTGTTGGATCGAAAGCCAGTACCTGTGGCCGCAAACGTCAGGTTCAGGCTGGTTGCTATGTCGCCTTCACCTGCCCGGGGAAAGCGGGTGGCACTGGCAGTCAGGTTGCCGGTCACCAGTCCCAGCAAGCGCCCGCTGTTTCTTTGTGAAGCCTGAAAACTCAGTTGCTGGGTATCTTTACTGGCATCAAAGACTACGCGGTCGGCAGCGACCGGTGTTGCGGTCTGGTGGTTGAGAATGAAATTCTCATCGACCAGTGACCAGGCCTCTTTGCCATCTGTAAAGTGCAGCCAGATGTGAGCTGAGTTTTTCTCCGGAAAGCGTGCCAGACGCAGTGAGATTTCTCTGCTGCCATCTTCTGAAATCATGCCGATCATCACGGATTCTGCATAGTTCTCTGGCAATATTTCCGGACCTTGTCCTTCCATGGCGATAGCTGTCTGAATATGAGCTGTGAACACTAAAATTATCAGGCGAGCCAGGCAAATCAACCGCTTGCTGCTCCGGCGGTATTGCTGGTCATGGTGGTAGCAATCAGCGCTCATAGAGACACCTTCCCCTGTAGGTTGTTCTTGATTGTTGTTGGTTGTTTATAGTTGTTCATCCCCGGGCTCAGATGATTCCGCTGAACCCGTGCTGGCAGTCTCAGGTATTCAGAAATCCGTCCGTCGCGGGTTTATGGCCTACGGCAAGCTCGGCGAGACGGGTGCTGTGGTCTGCCGTGGCGCCGGGATCCGTATAGTAGCCAAGGGCATAACCACCTGCGGTATAACCGATAAGATCGGTCAGGACTTTGGGAAACTGCCGGGCAATTTCCGGTGGGCAACTCAGGTACTGATTTTCTTCCTGCCGTAACCAGTCCAGACAATAATCAATATTGAGCGCGGTTCGCACCTGCTGGCTATGGTTAGCACCACCGCCATGGATCACTGAGCCTGTGTATATCAGGACTGAACCTGCCGGCATTTCCGCCTGCACGACTTCTTCAGGGTTTGCGTCACGGCCCGCCTCCCACCGGTGACTGCCGGGCACTACCTGGGTTGCCCCGTTAGCGACGGTAAAATCGCTGATTGCCCAGATAGTATTGAGCTGAGGTTCAATATTCTGCGGTATATAGCCACCCCAGGCGAGCCTGTCGCGGTGTAAAACCTGTGCTTTTTCATCCGGGTAAATGGCGATGATCTGGGTCAGCATGAGTTGTATGCGCCGGCACCATGGGCTCAGAAACTCTTTTGCGGTTTCCAGTATCAGCGGGTGCTGAGCTATGTCGCGACAGGCAGAAGATGTGGCAATGAGCGCACCGGTGCGACGGGTTTTGCTGCCGGCGAAGTCATCTCTGCCAGCCGAGGAGTTCTCGACCAATGGAGCAGTTTCAGCCTGAAACCGGGCCAGCAACTCAGGTGCCAGTGCATCCCTGACAATGCAGGCGCCGGCAACGTCCAGGGCGTTGCTGACGTCGGCAGCCGTCGCGGTGGATGGGAAAGTGGTTAATGTAGTGATTGATGACATAGTGCCCCTGCGCTGACCGTGTTCCAGTGAGCATCTTAGGCGCATGGCAGGGTTATCTTCAAATCAATGTTCGGGTCTTAAGCGGGTGAGGTGAGGGCTCGTTTACTTTACTCATCGCGGTTAAGGTACCGGTTGATTTTCGCCGGGGCTCATAGCTGCAGTTCACGCAGGAACTCGACGACCACGCGGATCCTGGCAAAATCTGCCACATCTTCATGTACGGCGAGCCAGAAGCTGCGAGTCACGCTGACAGTATCAGGTAAGACGAGTTTCAGGTCTTTGTCACTGTCCGCCAGAAATCTGGGTAACATCGCAATGCCGGCACCGGCACTCACCATTCGCGCCTGGGCCAGCAGACTTGAGCTGCAAAGTGTCGGTGCCAGGTTCGGGTCTATCTCTGCGTAGTAACGCAGTTTGGGTGAATAGATCAGGTCGTCCACGTAGCCTATCAGGGTATGATTGTGCAGGTCGGCAATGGTGCTGATGGGAGATGCCCGTTTCAGGTAGGCCTTGCTGGCGTAAAGCTTGAGTTCATAGTCTGTTAATTTGCTGACTTTTAGCCTGCCAGTGGTCGGTCGCGACAATACTACCGCCAGGTCAGCTTCCCGCTTGGAGACATTCAGCAAACCGCTGGTGGCTATGAGCTCAATATTCAGCTCCGGGTATTGTGCAGCGAGCCCTGCCAGTGCCGGCGCTATAATCGCGTTGCCAAACCCCTCGGTCACGCTTAGGCGCACCGTGCCCTGTAACCGGTCAGCTTCGCCGGCAATCTCACCTTCCACCTGATACATCGTGTGTTCAATGTTCTCGACCTGGCGGACCATCCATTCGCCGGCGTTGGTGAGGCGGTGCCCGCGCCGCGAGCGTTCAAACAGGGCGGTACCCAGAGCCTGTTCCAGCCGGCGCAGGCGGCGCCCCAGCGTTGTCGGATCAAGACTAAGCTGATCAGATGCCGCGTCCAGATTGCCGCTTCTCGCGACTGCGAGAAATACCCGCAAGTCATCCCAGTTGGTGTTTTCAAGTGCCATGGTCGGTTATTGCTGCGGCATGAGGTAGGTTGAGGTGTTACAAGCCGGTCATATTGACATAGTTGAATGCGTATTTGCAGGATAAAAGTGTAAAACTGCGTATATACCTGTAAATGTGCATCTAATAATATCCGGCCCTGTGAAAAAATCTGCGGTATATTCACCGCCAGTTCCATCATTTGAATGCGGAGAGAAGCTCATGGGCAAGGTTATGGACGTCTATATCAATGGCGGTTTCCGGCAGAGTGCTGCCACTGAAACCATTCCTGTTACCAATCCGGCGACACAGGAAGTACTGGTGGAAGCACCCTATACCACCATGGAAGAGATCAACGAAGCCGTCGCAGCTGCCAGAACTGCATTCCTCGCCTGGCGCAGGGTACCAGCACCTGAACGTGCCCGTATGCTCATGAAGTACCAGATGCTGTTGAAAGAAAAGCAGGATGATATTGCCAGGGTGCTGTCTCAGGAAACCGGTAAAACCTTTGCAGATGCCCAGGGCGATGTGTGGCGTGGTATCGAAGTTGTAGAGCAGGCCTGCAACGTGCCGGCCATGATGATGGGTGAAACCTCGGAGAATGTGGCCCGCAATATTGATACCTATTCCATCATTCAGCCACTTGGCGTATGTGTTGGCATTACACCTTTTAACTTTCCGGCCATGATTCCGCTGTGGATGTTTCCGCTGGCGATTGCCTGTGGCAATACCTTTGTGCTGAAACCTTCAGAGCAGGACCCTATGACCCCTAACATGCTGATTGAGCTGTTCTATCAGTGTGGTTTCCCGAAAGATCTGGTGCAACTGGTGCATGGCGGCCGTGAGCAGGTAGATGCGTTGCTGACCCACCCGGATACCAGAGCGATCTCGTTTGTTGGTTCCGTCAATGTGGGTCAGCATGTTTACCGTACCGGTACCCAGCACCTGAAACGGGTGCAGTGCATGACCGGTGCGAAAAATCATATGGTTGTAATGCCAGATGCTAATAAGGATCAGGTAGTGAATGCGCTGATCGGCTCTTCAGTCGGTGCTGCCGGGCAACGTTGTATGGCTATATCGGTAGCGGTTTTTGTTGGCGAGGCGGCAGCCATGATTGAAGATGTTCGCGCAGCGATGGCCGAAGTGCGGCCAGGTGCCTGGGACGATAGTGAGGCTGGTTACGGTCCGCAGATCAGTCCTGCCGCCCGTGAACGTATTCTGGGTTACATTGAAAAGGGTAAACAGGAAGGCGCGACCTGCCTGCTGGATGGCAGCGATGTAAGCGTCGAAGGATACCCGGATGGAAACTGGGTAGGTCCTACGCTGTTCAGTGATGTGAAGACAGACATGAGTATCTATACGGATGAGATTTTCGGTCCGGTACTGGTTGCCGTAAAGGAAGACACGCTGGACGACGCCATTGCCACCATTAATGCCAACCCCTACGGCAATGGTACCTCGATCTTTACTTCATCCGGTGGTGCGGCCCGTAAGTTTCAGAGTGAAATCGAAGTAGGTCAGGTCGGTATCAATGTGCCGATTCCTGTGCCGCTGCCATTCTTCTCGTTCACCGGCTGGAAAAATTCCTTCTATGGTGATCAGCATGCCTATGGCAAGCAGGCAATTCGCTTCTATACCGAGACCAAGACCATTACCGCGCGCTGGTTTGATGCAGATGCCGTTGCTTCTGCCAATATGACCATTGCATTGAAATAAACCAGCAATCGCTGACTTAAGAGACACGATCCACGATGGATTTTGATCTGACCGAAGACCAACAGGCGTTCCAGGCACTGGCGCGCCAGTTTTCAGACAACGAGTTTGCTCCCCATGCTGCGGCGTGGGATGAGGGCAAGATTTTCCCCCGGGAAGTCATTGCGCGTGCAGGTGAGCTGGGCTTTTGTGGTCTGTATTGCCCGGAAGACAAAGGTGGCATGGGCTTGTCGCGGCTGGATTCTTCCCTGATTCTGGAGCAGCTGGCAATGGGGTGTACTTCAACCACTGCCTTTATCTCTATTCACAATATGGCGACCTGGATGATCGCCGAATATGGTGACGAGGAACTTGTGGCGCGCTACTGCCCGGAGCTGATCGCCGGCGAAAGGTTGGCCAGTTACTGCCTGACAGAACCCGGTGCCGGTTCCGATGCCGGTTCCCTGCGAACCCGGGCCGTGCGTGAAGGTGATGACTATGTCATCAACGGTAGCAAGATGTTTATCTCTGGCGCAGGTTCGACAGATGTGCTGGTGACCATGGTGCGTACTTCTGACAATGGTAGTCGCGGCATCAGTACCCTGGTGATTCCGGCTGATGCAGAAGGCGTCAGTTATGGTTCCAACCTGCAGAAAATGGGCTGGCACAGCCAGCCAACCCGTGAAATCACCTTTGAGAATGTGCGGGTGCCAGTGGCTAATCGTCTTGGTCAGGAAGGTGATGGCTTCAAAATTGCCATGAAGGGGCTGGATGGTGGTCGCATCAACATTGCAACCTGCTCCCTGGGTACGGCGCAGGCGGCAGTTAACCGGGCCCGGCAATATATGCTCGAACGAGAGCAGTTTGGTGAACCTATCGCCAGTTTTCAGGCCCTGCAGTTCAAACTCGCAGATATGGTGACGGAACTGGTCGCCGCCAGGCAAATGGTTCGTATGGCTGCGTTCAGGGTTGACCAGCAAGATCCGCAGGCCTCGGTCTACAGCGCTATGGCCAAGCGTTTCGCTACCGATGTGGGGTTCAGCGTATGTAATGAAGCGCTGCAAATACATGGCGGTTACGGTTACATGCAGGAATATCCACTGGAACGTTACATCAGAGATACCCGGGTGCATCAGATTCTGGAGGGTACCAACGAGATTATGCGGCTGATCGTCTCCCGGCATCTGTTAACTCAGGCCGATGTGGAAGTGGTTCAGTAGCAACACCGATTTAATTTGTTCAGGTCCCCCCGGGGCAAGTGACAACCCATTCAGGAGCACAGCATGACAGACAAACTGATAGTTGATATTCAGGGCCATACGGCACAAATCACCATCAATAACCCGGCGGCCAACACCTGGGATGAAGAAAGCCTGCCGGCGTTGCAGCAACTCATCGCAGAGCTGAATGATAACCGTGAAATTTACTCTCTGGTGATTACTGGTCAGGGTGAGAAGTTCTTCTCAGCCGGCGCTGACCTGAATATGTTTGCCTCCGGTGATATTGATGTTGCCCGTGATCTGGCCAACAAGTTCCGTGAAGCATTCCGGGCGCTGGCGAACTTCCGCGGTGTGTCGATTGCCGCGATTAATGGCTATGCCATGGGCGGTGGTCTTGAATGTGCCATGGCCTGTGATATCCGCATTGCCGAAGAGCATGCGGTGATGGCATTGCCGGAAGCGACGGTCGGGCTTTTGCCAGCTGGGCTGGGTACTCAGCATTTACCCTGGCTGGTCGGTGAAGGCTGGGCCAAGCGCATGATTCTGTGTGGCGAGCGGGTAGATGCGGCGACAGCTGAGAAAATCGGACTGGTTGAAGAAGTCGTTGGCAAAGGTGAAAGCCTGCAGGCCGCGCTGGCGCTGGCCAGCAAAGTAGAAGGCCAGAGCCCGACTTCGGTTACCGCCTGTAAAGGTCTTATTCAGCAGGCCCGCGGCGGTAATATCCTCGATGCATACCAGGTCGAAAGTGACGCCTTTGTGGATTTGTTCAGCACTGCAGACCAGAAGGAAGGCGTCAACGCATTTCTGGAAAAGCGCAAACCGGTCTGGAAGAACGCCTGAGGCCAGGTTATGAGTGAAGACGTTGTATTGTTTGAAACGCTGCCTGCAGGTAACCGCAAAATTGGCGTTGCGACGCTGAATGCGCCGAAAACCCTTAACAGCCTCAGCCTGGAAATGATTGACAAAATCTCGCCTCAGCTGGATATCTGGGCAGCCGATGACGAGATTGTCATGGTGCTGTTTCAAAGCATGGGCGAGAAGGCCTTTTCAGCCGGCGGTGATATTCAGGATCTGTACCGTTCAATGGTCGCCCATCCCGGTGGTCCTAACCCCTATGCCGATGCTTTCTTTGAACGGGAATATCGTCTCGACTACAAGATACATACCTATAGCAAGCCAGTGATGGTGTGGGCTCATGGCATTGTCATGGGGGGAGGCCTGGGTGTGATGGCGGCATGTAGTCACCGGGTCGGAACAGAAAAATCCCGCATTGCCATGCCGGAAATTACTATCGGGCTGTTTCCCGATGCAGGGGCCACCTGGTTCCTGGCGCAAATGGAAGAACACTGGGCCTATTACCTGGCCTGGACCGGCACTCACATGAACGGCCCCGATGCCAAACGGGTGGGGTTTGTCGATCATCTTGTGGATGCGGCAGCCAAAGATGAGTTGATCCGTGCGTTACAACAGCTGAACTGGACAACTGATCATGACGAGAACAGGCACAGGCTCAGTCAGCTCATCGGTGAATTTGAAGCCCGTGCTACTGAAATGCCCGCCAGCAGTCTTGATGCCCATGATGAGGCCGTGCGTGCGCTGATTGGCGAATCGCTGCAGGCCGCTGAGCCCCATGTGGCATTTCTTAACGGAGCCCTGGCTTCATCTGATGAGTGGATTGCCCGGGGTGGTGCCGGATTGCAGGGCGGTGCACCGACTACTGCCAGCATTGTTACCCGACAGATTCGTGAAGCCCGGGCGCTTTTGTCCCATCCACAGGCCCTCAGGGAAATCTTCAAGCTGGAGTTGATTATCGCCGTGCAGTGCAGTCGGCATCCTGAGTTTGCTGAAGGCATCCGGGCGCTGCTGATTGACAAGGATGGAAAGCCCGCCTGGCAATATCCTGATTTCAGCGCGGTCCCTGACAGTTGGATTGAGGAGCACTTCACTGCCCCCTGGGCAGTCCATCCGCTGGATGATTTGCCAGCCTGAGAATCAGCCTGCCGGCGACTGGTTTTCAGGAAACATTTTCTAATACCAACACTTTTTGTTTGAGCATCGGGAGACAATTATGGCGACTATAGGATTTATCGGCCTGGGTAATATGGGTGGCCCCATGGCGGCCAACCTGATCGCAGCAGGCGAAACCGTCAGGGCTTTTGATCTGGTGCAGACAGCGCTGGATACAGCGGCAGGGCAGGGCGCGGTTATCTGCGACTCTGCGGCGGCGGCAGCAGACGGTGTCGATGTTCTGATTTCCATGCTGCCGGCTTCCGCTCATGTGGAAGGTCTGTATCTGGGTGCTGAAGCCACTGGCCAGAGTGGTTTGCTGGCGCAACTGACTGCCAGCACACTGATTATCGACTGCAGTACGATTTCTCCGGCTTCTGCCCGCAAAGTCTCTGAGGCCGCTGCCGCAAAAGGGATCACCATGCTGGATGCACCAGTATCAGGTGGCGTTGGCGGTGCCATAGGCGGCACCCTGACATTCATTGTCGGAGGCAGTGCAGAAGGTCTGGCGCAGGCACGGCCTTACCTGGAAAAGATGGGTAAAAATATTTTCCATGCCGGAGGGCCGGGAGCCGGGCAGGTTGCCAAAATCTGCAATAACATGCTGCTGTCCGTATTGATGGCCGGTACTGCCGAAGCACTGCAACTGGGTGTCGACAACGGACTCGATCCTGCAGTGTTATCAGAAATTATGCGCAAATCCTCCGGTGGTAACTGGGCGCTTGAAGTTTATAACCCTTACCCCGGTGTGATGGATGGTGTCCCGGCCAGCAAGGACTACGAGGGTGGCTTTCTGGTTGACCTGATGATTAAGGATCTGGGGCTGGCGATGGAGTCAGCACTTGAGAAAGGCGCTTCTACCCCGATGGGGTCTCTGGCCCGGA
>JAGRIO010000617.1 GCA_020443225.1 Pseudomonadales bacterium | reverse complement strand
CCTTGTCGTCACCATGAACCATCCTGACGCGAGGCGCTCTGCGCCCGCCACCGAGCGCAACCGTGAGCCCATCTTCCAGGTCTTGTCGAGCCGCCTGCCTCCCGGAGGGGGCCTGTTGCTGGAGCTCGCGAGCGGCACCGGTGAGCACGCCGTCCACTTGGCGCCGCGCCTGCCTGGTTGGAGCTGGCAGCCCACCGACGTCGACGAAGGAGCGCTCGAGAGCATCGCGGCGTGGCGCGAGCACGCGGGTGTCGCCGAGTGCGTCCGGCCGCCGCTGCGCCTCGACGCGAGCGTCTGGCCGTGGCCACTGTCCAGCGCGGACGCGGTGCTCTGCACGAACATGATCCACATCAGCCCGTGGGAGGCGACCGAAGGACTCCTGCGGGGCGCCGCGGCGCTGCTCCCGGATGGGGGCAGGCTCCTGACCTACGGACCCTACAAGGTCGACGGCCAGCACACCGCGCCCAGCAACGAGGCCTTCGACCAGAGCCTGCGCGATCGCGATCCGCGCTGGGGCGTGCGCGACGTGGCCGACCTCGCTGCCTCCGCTGCGGCTCGTGGTCTCCAGCTGATCGAGCGCGTCGCCATGCCGGCGAACAACTTCGTGCTCGTGTTCGCGAAGGCTGCGTCGCGCTCGAGGTAGGCGTTGCGTG
>JAGRIO010000616.1 GCA_020443225.1 Pseudomonadales bacterium | reverse complement strand
AGCCAGCGCAGTCCCGACGCAATCCGTGGCGACAAGCAACTGCTGAACGAATGCCTCTACCTGGACCCGGCCGAGGGCCTGTTGCTGGAGTCGCAGTTGCAGGACCGCATAATCGGCAAGCCCAACCAGATCGAGGCAGTTATGTCCCAGCTGGAGGGTCGGCCGGCCGCTTTCAGCAGTTAATCCCTTGCGACATCCCGCCGGGGGGAACTCCCCCCGAAAAGCCACCCTGACGTCATCTTCTCGCAGTCTCTACTGCGGGCTGTTCTATAGGTTTTCTATATGGTGACGATAGATAATATAGCTTATGCAAATCATGGTCAGCGTGCTTAACTCGGTAACTGAGGCACAGCAAGGCTTTTGGACTCAACAAACAAGGAGATTAATGATGAACAAGGACGTAAACAGTTCAGCGGGTAAATGCCCGGTAATGCACGGGGCCAGTACGGCCGTTGGATCGTCCAGTATGGACTGGTGGCCTGACGCGCTCAACCTGGACATCCTCCACCAGCACGATACCAAGACCAACCCCCTTGGCGATGAGTTCGATTACGCCGCGGAATTCAGCAAGCTCGACCTGGAGGCCGTCAAGCAGGACCTGCATGCCCTGATGACCGACAGTCAGGATTGGTGGCCCGCGGACTGGGGTCACTA
>JAGRIO010000615.1 GCA_020443225.1 Pseudomonadales bacterium | reverse complement strand
ATCGGCGGCAGAGATATGCGGGTCGCTGGTCCAGGTGTGGCGGTGGAGGATGCCGCACACGATGTCGTGCTTCTCGATCATCACGGCGACGACCTGCTCGATCGGCACACCAGCCTGGTCACGGTCGGATGGCGAGTAGTCGGCCAGCGCATCCTTGAGGCTCTGGGCGATGCCGATGTAATCGACGATGAGACCGCCGGGCTTGTCGCGGAAGGTTCTGTTCACCCGGGCGATGGCCTGCATCAGCCCGGCGCCCTGCATCGGTTTGTCGATGAACATCGTGTTCATCGACGGGGCGTCGAACCCCGTCAACCACATGTCGCGGACGATGACGATCTCCAATTCGTCGTCGGCGTCCTTGGCTCGGGACTTCAACTGGCGAAGTTGGTCCTTGCTGTACAGGTGGGGCTGGAACTCGGGCGGGTCCATCGCCGAGCCGGTCATCACCACCTTCACCCGACCTCGCTCAGGGTCGCTGTCGTGCCAGTCGGGACGCAGCCGCACGATCCGCTCGTACAACTCGACGCAGATCCGCCGAGACATGCACACGATCATCGCCTTGCCCAACAGCGACGCCCGTCGGTGCTCCCAGTGCTCGACGATGTCAGAAGCGATCAGGTCAAGCCGCTCCGATGCGCCGACGATCGCCTCGACCCG
>JAGRIO010000614.1 GCA_020443225.1 Pseudomonadales bacterium | reverse complement strand
ATGAGCGAGGTGCTGATCGCCTATGGCCAGACTGAGACCAGCCCGGTCAATCATATGACGACCATCGATGATTCGATTGAAAAACGGGTCGGCAGTGTCGGCCGCCCGGCTCCCCACTGTGAGATCAAGATTGTCGATGTCGACGGCACGGTGGTGCCGGTAGGGGAAAAGGGAGAGATTTGTTGCCGCGGATACTCGGTAATGCAGGGCTATTGGGATGACGCCGAGCGCACCGCCGACACCATAGACAGTGAGGGCTGGTTGCACTCCGGTGACATCGGTGTCATGGATGCCCAGGGCTATACCCAGGTCACCGGGCGTATCAAGGACATGATTATTCGCGGTGGGGAGAACGTTTATCCCCGCGAGGTCGAGGAGTTTCTCTACACTCACCCCGCCATCCAGGACGTGCAGGTTTTCGGCATCCCGGACCCCCGATACGGCGAGCAGGTGTGCGCCTGGGTGCGGTTGCGGGACGGGGCGGCACTCAGCCCCGATGAACTGAAGCAATACTGCCGCGATAAAATTACCCACTTCAAGGTTCCGCATTACATCCGTTTTGTCGATGAATTTCCGATGACAGTGACCGGCAAAATGCAGAAGTTCCTGATGCGCGAGCAGACGATTGCTGATCTGGACGTCGGCGCAAATGCGCCCGCGGCGGCCG
>JAGRIO010000613.1 GCA_020443225.1 Pseudomonadales bacterium | reverse complement strand
AAGATGCCCCCGTCTTCGATATCAAGCTCCTGGATCTTGAAAAAGCAAAAAAAATCTGGCCTAAAAGGCTCGCGATAGAAAAGGATTTGAGTCAGTTACTGCGTCACATGCCCGGGCTTGACCCTGGCGCCTCTGAAAAATTACTGGCCTATTACTTTGCGGATTCTGATTTGACGGGCTGGCGACAACGCTTAAATCAAGCTATTCTCGCCAAGCAGGCAAAGCAACAACAAAAAGCCAAAGAGGTTGCTTGAATAGCCGCGCGCAATCGGCGACAATGCACGCCGCGTTTTTATGGTAACTCTCGTTGGTTCCCCCGCAATGAAACTTTGTGAACCCCGCCAGGCCCGGAAGGGAGCAACGGCAGCAAAGAATTCATGTGCCGGGGTGTAGCTGGCGGGAGTTGCCTCCATTCTCAGGGTTCATTTGTCTGTTGGCTTAAGGCTTTATTTTCTGTCCGGTAATTTTGGTGCAGGAGGAAAGAAGCAAGTTTTGACTGGTGAACTTTGTCCCGAACAGATAGCATAAGGGTTTCACCAAATACTTTAGAGATGCCCTTTATGAAACCCGGGTTTAATACGAATTAATATGCAGCATCAGGTACTCGCGCGTAAATGGCGTCCCCGCACTTTTCAGCAAATGGTGGGGCAGGAGCATGTACTGAGGGCGTTAGTTAAT
>JAGRIO010000612.1 GCA_020443225.1 Pseudomonadales bacterium | reverse complement strand
GGTTGTGGTAACGGCCCAGAAGCGCGCTGAGGACTCCCAGGATGTGCCGATCTCCATTTCCGCTTTGAGCGAGACCGACCTGGAGCGCCGCGGTGTGCTCAACGCGGGCGATTTGATCAGCACCCTGCCCAACATGACCGGCTTTGAGTCGCCCGGTTCGCGGGCCAACCTGTCTATCAACTTGCGCGGTGTTGGCGGTGGTGCCTCCAGTAACCTGTCGACCGATCCGGCCGCCGCCATGTACCTTGATGGTGTCTATTTTGGCAAGCAAGTTGGCTCATCGCTGGATGTTGCCGAGCTGCAGCGCATAGAGGTACTGCGTGGCCCACAGGGCACTCTGTATGGCCGCAACGCCACCGCTGGAGCCATCAATTTCATAACCCAGAAGCCTACCGGGGAGGTGGGCGGAAAACTTACCGGCGAGGCGGGTAGCGATAGCCTCTGGGGAGTCAAGGGTACCGTGAATACAGGTACCCTGGGCACGGTAGGCGAGGGTGCAGGCGCTTTGTCGGCGTCCTTTGGGGCGATGACCCGGGAGCGGGATGAACTGTACGACAATACCAATCCCGATTTTGACGGCTTTGACGATCTGGACCGGCAGGCCTATCGCATCGCGCTGCGCTGGGAAATCAATGACCAGTTGACAGTCGACTACGCCTACGACGAGTCCAAGCTCCATG
>JAGRIO010000611.1 GCA_020443225.1 Pseudomonadales bacterium | reverse complement strand
AGGGCAAGCAGATGGCGCTGAAGCTGGCGTTGTTCGAGGCGTTTTTCAGTCGCCGGGAAAATGTCGGCGATCCGGGCCTGCTTGCGACTGTGGCCGGTCGCGTGGCCCTGGACGCGGGGCAGGCGCTGGAGGTGCTGACCAGTGGTCGCTATGCGCAGGCGGTGCGCCAGGAACAGGCCCGGTGGCTGGACCGGGAAGTGCACGCGGTACCCATGTTTTATTTCAACGATGGCTACCCGGTACCAGGTGCACAGGAAGCCCAGACCTTCGTCAGGGTTATGGAAAAACTCAAACAACGGGCTGGCTGCTGAATTGCTACAGCAGCGGTGCAATCACCAGGCTGACGATTGCCATCACATTGATGAGGATATTCATAGAGGGGCCGGAGGTATCCTTGAAGGGATCACCCACGGTATCACCGACAACGACGGCGGAGTGAGTGTCGGAGCCCTTGCCGCCGAGATTGCCCTTCTCAACGTATTTTTTGGCGTTGTCCCAGGCGCCTCCCGCGTTGGCCATCATCAGTGCCAGCAGCACGCAACCGAGCAGTGCGCCTCCCAGCATGCCACCCAGAGAGGCGGCGCCCAGGCCGAACCCCACTAACACCGGAGCACTCACAGCAATAGCTCCGGGCAGGATCATACGGCGCAGAGCGGCCGTTGTTGCGATATCGACGCAGGTGGCGGT
>JAGRIO010000610.1 GCA_020443225.1 Pseudomonadales bacterium | reverse complement strand
TCCAGATAGACGAGGCCGGTCTCGAACACGCTATCGACATGCCACAGGTCACGCCGCCTGAGGACCTGCCCTCGGAAGCCGAGCTGAAGGCCAGCTTCACTGACGCGACACCAGAACCGATCCGACGCTTCTTCGACCAACCGCGCCCGATCGAGAGCAGGCCGGTCGATCCCCGACGATACGCCCCGCGCGCCGGCGTCCCCGGTGAGCCCGTTCAATACGTGTGGTTCAGAGCGTCGGGCGCATTGCCGGACGATCCGGCCGTCCATCGCGCCGTGCTCGCGTATCTCTCCGACATGACGCTGCTGGATACCGCTCTGATCGCGCATGGGCGATCGGCGTTCCAAAGCGACCTTCAGGTGGCCAGCCTCGATCACGCCCTCTGGTTCCACCGGCCATTCCGCGCGGACGACTGGCTGCTCTATGCGCAGGACAGCCCTTCCAGCTCAGGCGCACGCGGGCTCACGCGCGGTTCCATCTATACGCGGGACGGACGGCTGGTCGCCTCGGTCGCGCAGGAGGGGCTCATCCGCCCGCGTTAATTCGTGGCGTCGGTAAGGAACGAGCAAGGTTAAGCGGTCCTTAACCCCACTTTTCTAGTCTGCCTCGAGTGGCGACTGTCGTCACAATTTCGAAGCAGCGTCGGAAATTTATGCGCAACGCAGGCTATTCGGCCCTTGTCGGCAGCTTCCCAGCTACCGCACGACTGTTCTT
>JAGRIO010000609.1 GCA_020443225.1 Pseudomonadales bacterium | reverse complement strand
GCCATGCTGGAGCGGGATGCAACACGACTGGCGGACTGCCGCAAACGGGTCAATATACTTCCCCTCGGCGCTGCGGCACTGGCAGGAACCACCTATCCTATTGATCGTAGCATCACAGCAGAATTACTGGGTTTTGAAGGCATCGCAGAAAATTCACTGGATGCGGTCAGCGACCGGGACTTCGCCATTGAGTTCTGCAGCTGCGCCAGTGTGCTGATGATGCATCTGTCCCGCTGGTCAGAGGAAATGATTCTGTGGGCGTCACCACTGGTTGATTTCATCGACCTGCCAGACCGTTTCTGCACCGGGTCATCCATCATGCCGCAAAAGAAGAACCCCGATGTGCCGGAACTGGTGCGGGGTAAGACCGGTCGTGTGTACGGCAGCCTGACGACCCTGCTGACGCTGATGAAAAGCCAGCCACTGGCTTACAACAAGGACAACCAGGAAGACAAAGAGCCCTTGTTTGATGTCGTCACTACCCTGCGGGATTGTCTGACCGCCTTTGCTGACATGATTCCGGCAATGGTGCCCAAACGGGAAAATATGGAAGCTGCCGCCATGCGCGGCTACGCCACTGCCACAGATCTTGCGGATTACCTGGTTAACCGCGGTCTGCCATTCAGGGACGCACATGATGTAGTGGGTAAGCTGGTTGCCACCGGGATCCGGGAGGGGCTGGACCTTTCGCAGTTGCCGCTGGAAACCCTGCAGGCGGCTTCAGGTCTGATCGGCCAGGATGTATATGA
>JAGRIO010000608.1 GCA_020443225.1 Pseudomonadales bacterium | reverse complement strand
GAACCTGCCTTTATTTTGCTGGACGAACCCTTCGCCGGCGTTGACCCGATCTCCGTCAATGATATCAAGACCATTATCGGCCAGTTGTCAGAACGGGGAATCGGTGTGCTTATCACCGACCACAATGTACGGGAAACACTGGACATCTGTCACAAGGCCTATATCGTAAGCGAAGGCAGGATAATTGCCGAAGGAGATACCGAAACCATCCTCGCCAACGAGCAGGTCAAACAGGTATACCTCGGTGATAATTTTCGCATGTAATAGCCGCTGAATGCCCGCCAACCGGCCGTTTCACGGACTTTTGACGACCACAAATCCACTGACGAAACAAGGTTCAATTCATCGTCACTGCTGAGTATGATTAGCCCATGGCAATGAAACCTTCGTTAGCACTGAAACTCGGTCAGCAACTGCGGATGACTCCGCAGTTACAGCAGGCTATCAGGTTATTGCAACTCTCGACACTCGACCTGCAGCAGGAAATTCAGGAAGCGCTTGATTCTAATCTGATGCTGGAGGAACTGAATCCGGAAGAAGATTCAGGTCCTGAACCAACATCTCTCGACACACCTGAACCAGAAACAGACTATTCTTCCGACGACACTTCCGGCTCTGAGAGCAACGAATCCGCCAGCGCTGACAGTGACAACAATGACGCTGAGAACGGGGCTGACGACTTCGATTACGACGAAGCCCCGCGCAATGACCCTGAGATAGACGGCGATTACGAACCTGACACCAGCGACCAGCTGGCCA
>JAGRIO010000059.1:4708-15575 GCA_020443225.1 Pseudomonadales bacterium | reverse complement strand
GTACGCAGGAAATGGCCGGATAAAGCTGTGATCACTTGTCCGTGCGTATTGGCGGGCATGAAACCGGAGACGCAATCATGAGTCCACAAAAAGTACTGGTGCTGTGCACGGGTAACTCCTGCCGTTCGGTGATGGCTGAAGCGCTGATTAATCATTTGTGTGCCGGGAAATACACCGCGTGCAGTGCCGGCAGTAACCCAGCGGGTTATGTACACCCTGAATCTCTGGTGACACTGGCCCGGCATGGCATTGATGCCGGTGCGCCAGTGAGCCAGAGTTGGGATGAGTTTGCCGGTGAGCACTTTGACCTTGTGATCACCGTCTGTGACAACGCCGCCGGTGAGGTGTGCCCGGCTTATCTGGGGTCTGTGCCGAAACTGCACTGGAGTACACCGGACCCGGCCGCAGTTCAGGGCAGTGAGGCGGAGATCCGTGCTGCATTTGACAGGGCCTTCCTGCAATTAAAACAGCGTATTGAATCTGAACTGTGCTGAATAAGGTATCCTTGGTTTTTTCAGAACCGTTCGCAGCGGTCGCACACACTCAGGACCAGCATGTATTCAGACATTATTCTTGCCTGTGAGGCGTTTTTCAGTGAAGAGCAGCAGGATGCAAGGCGCATCTTTCATGGCCGTGGGCATATGTATGATGGTCTGGAGCACATCAATCTCGACTGGTACAACCCGGTGGTGTTGCTCACAACCTATGAGGAATCTGCCGGTCTGGTCCAGCTGGCGCAGACCATCAAAGCGGCGGACAAACATGACCAGATAAAGTCCATTGTCCATCAGCACCGCACCAGTCGCGGTGCGCCCAGTGAGTGCCTGCTTGGTGATGAGATCAGTCAGTGTACCGTGACAGAGAATGGTCTGAAGTTTGAGGTGCAGCCGGGCGTTCGGCAGAACGCCGGTTTGTTTCTGGATATGCGCCCCCTGCGTGGCTGGCTGATGGAAAACTCCGGCGGCCGGAATGTGCTGAATCTGTTTTCTTATACCTGCGCACTGTCAGTAGCTGCCCTGGCAGGCGGTGCACGGCAGGTCGTTAACAATGATATGAGCAAACCCAGTATCAACTGGGGTTTGCGTAACCACCAGCTGAATGGGCAGGACCCCCGTGCGGTGCGGTCGGTACCGCACAATCTGTTTAAATCCTGGGGTCGTATTCAGCAGTTCGGCCGCTACGACACCATAATTATTGATCCGCCAACCCGGCAGAGGGGATCTTTTGACGCGGAACGGGACTATGCAGCCGTGCTGAAAAAACTGCATAAACTCATTAATCCCGGTGCTGACGTGATTGCCACCATTAACAGCCCCTATCTGAATGAAGAATACCTGCCTTCGTTGATGCAACGTTATCAGGATAAGCTGCGGCTGGTGGGTGAGTTTCCCGCCAGCCCGGAATTCGTTGACAAGTTTCCTGAGCGGGCCCTGAAAATTTATCACTTCAAAGCCTGACCGGGTTCGGAACAGCCTGCCAGCATTCACCTAACGTTGAGGATAAGACGTCATGAAAGAAGAATCTGTTTTTATAACCGGGGGCGGCAGCGGTATGGGCCAGCTGGCGGCGCGCCAATTTGCTGAACAGGGCTATCAGGTCGCGGCCATTGACGTGAATGAGAAAGGACTGCTGGAAACGGCCGCAGGCTATCAGAACATACGTACCTTTCAGACCGATGTGACGGACTATCAGGCGGTGCTCGATGCCGTGGAAGAAACCGAGAACCGGTTGGGACCCATTAAACGGGTCTACAACGCCGCTGCGATTATGCCGTTGGGAAAAATTGTTGATCAGGACGCGGATGTTTTCCGGCGGGTGATGGACATCAACTACAACGGCGTGGTCAATGTCACCAAGGCCACCTTGCCCCGCCTGCTGGAACGTAACAGTGGCGACCTGATTAACTTCGCCTCGATCGCAGGCTGGTTGCCGACCATTTATATGGCGGCCTATGATGCATCTAAATTTGCGGTGGTGGCGTTCACAGAAGTGCTGTATCACGAACACCGTGACAGCAATATCAATGTGGTGTGTGTCTGTCCGCCGCCGGTGAAAACACCTTTGTTACAGCAGGCCCGTGACACGGTCTGGCCAAAAGTCTTTGATTCCGGCGACCATATTGAAGCCAGTGATGTACTGGCAGCCATTGAAGCCAGCATTACCGCAGGGGAATTGTTCGCTTTTCCCGGTAAAAGCACCCGCAGTATCTGGCGGATGCGGCGCTGGTTCCCGAACCTGCTGTGGAAGCAGGTTCATAAGGCTGAAGGTATCTGAGCGGTCCCGTTATCTGCTATGGCCGTTGATTCAGCGGTTGGCAAGTCAGCCAGCGCCACCGGTGGTGGCTGCCGTGCTGGTTTCGCCCGAAGCCAGCAGTGAAGCACAGTTGGTCGACTCCAGACTGTCAGCATCCTGCTGACTGCACATGTTCTGAATGCGCCCTCTGAAAGCTGTCAGCATTGACGCTTCTTCATTGTATTCATCGTCCCAGGCTTCAAGCGCCCGGGACATACTGCGAAGTACACGGAAGTTTCTGCCAGCGAAAGTTTCTTCCATACCCTGCAGGTCATCAAACAGTTTCATGGTGGTGGCTGTAATCGTCTCGCCATCTTCCGGGGTCAGCCTGATCAGGGTGCGGACATAGTTGGCCCCCCACTGAAAACGGGTAGCTGGCCCGGTTGAAGTCTCGTAGGCCTGCTTGCGCCAGCTCAGTGCCTCTTCGATGTTACCGTCGCTTTCCGCCATGGAAGACAGGCTGCTCATGAAGTAATAGGGTGATTTTGAAATCTCCAGTTCAGCGATCAGCAGACTGCGGGCTTCATCTGCCAGTCCCGCTTGCTGGTAGAGATAGCTCAGCTGACTGATGACACTTTGTCTGGCGAAGGCGTTGCGGGTGATTTTGTTGGCTTGCTCACCATCCGCTTTCAGCGCCTGAAGTTTATCGGCTGGTAATGGTGCAGGTGTTGCGGATTCCGTGTCTGCGAGCTTCTGGCTTTCTGCCTTGTGAAGAAAGACATAGGGCAACCAGCCGCCTAACTGTTCTGCCGTTGATATATCCGGGTGATGGCGGTTTGCCAGCATGGCGTCTGCCCACTGGTTCATGGTGGCAAGTACTTCTGCCTCGGTGCCGGCCAGTAAGCCGCGAATTTCTTCTGACCAGTAGGCCAGATAATCCCAGCTGGCGACGACCAGCGCCGGTTCGGAAAGAATGCTTTGCAACCGCGCTGGATCAACCCGTTTAACCACAACTTCATCGTCTGCTTCAGACGCAGCATCTGCCGCCAGCAATAAATATTGCATATACAGTCTTGAACTGACTTTCGGTTCTTTGGCGACATTAGAGAGTTGTTCAAACAGAATCGGGTCGGTACCTTCCGGCAGCGCATTAAAGTCCTGACCCCAGGAGTAGTAAGCCAGTTGTTGCAGATCGCTCGCGGTCAGGGAAGTGGGATCTTTCAGTGCAGCCTGCACCAACTGAGCTGTGGGGCGCATATGATCCAGGCTCAGTTGCAAAACGGTGGTATAGGCAGAGATATCAATGCCGCCGGGAATACGGGTGACTTCTTCACCCGCGGGTGAGAATACAATCATGGTTGGGTAACCCTTTACCCCGAATTTTTCACCCCAGGCCTGGGCGCGCTCAGTATCGCCATCGAGATAAACCGGCACAAACAATTCGGATTGAGCGATGAACTGCGGACTCTTGAAAACCGTGTGTTTAATTTCCTGACAGGGCGGGCACCAGACTGCGCCCCAGTAAAGATACACGGGTTTGCCGGTGGTTTTCGCCAGTGTAAACGCTTCATCCACTGAGCCATCAAACCACGTGATTTCCGCCTGATGGGCCCCGGTGCTGTGACTGCTTTCTGGCACTGCAGGTGTCACTGCTGCACTGCCTGCTGGTTTTTCTGTTTCTCCGCAGCCTGCTATCAGGACGATAGTTAACAGGCTGCTGGTCAGCATTGCATTGAATCTTGTGGCCATGATCAGATCTTCTGGTAGTGTGCCTGACCGCTAGATTACAACGACTTGGGCGTGACGTCTGCCCTGAATCTCTGGTCAGTCGGTGGACTGATCCATTAATCGGACCATGCCATGCAGTACCAGCCCTTTGTAATCGACGACGCCAACCACTTCTCCGTCTTTGACGACGGGCGCCAGCGACAGCCCAAAACGGTCAAACAGTCGTGAGCAGTAGCGAACATCCATTTCGCCATCAATGCAGATAACGGGCTTACTCATAATCTCATAGACATTGACCCGGTCAGGTGAACGGTCCACGGCCAGCACCTTTTTGGCAATGTCAGCCAGTACCACAATGCCGAATTCGTCATGTTCGCTGCGTTTTTTTACCACCAGCGTGGTACCTTCATCGCGTATCAGATCATTGATAGCTTCCCGAACCGTGGCTAAGCCGTCGATCATAATGAAGTGATCCTGCATCACTTCCCTGACTTTGATTATTTTGTTCACAACACGTCCTCCACAGACTGTGCCAGTTCCTGTATCTGATGTTTGACGCCAATGGCGTCTTCAATATCCAACTGCACGGCGATGCCGGTGCCGGGTTTTTTATCGAACTCACCGGCTTCGCCGATTTTTTCCAGGATGGCGCGGCTCAGGTGTTCTTCCACCAGAAACAGCACCACATCCCGCTGGGTTTCCAGCTCCAGCCCGAAAAAAGTCTTGCTGGGTTTCAGACCTTCACCCCGCGCATTGTTGATGATGGTGGCACCAGTCGCGCCGGCTTCACGGGCGGCCTGCATGACAGCATCAGTCTTGTCGTCCTCGACGAAGGTGATGATGAGTTTAAAGTGCATGTTGTGGTTCCTCCATCAACGGTGCGGCAGTCAGGCAGAAGCTGCACTGCGCCGGTTGTTTATGAACTCTGCGAGTTGGGCATAGGCCATCACACTGATGACCGGAAATAAACTGGCGAATGCAATCAGACCAAAACCATCCAGCAGCGGATTCCTGCCGGGTACCGTTTCTGACAGGCCAAGCCCCAGTGCGGCCACCAGCGGTACGGTGACGGTTGAGGTCGTCACGCCACCAGAATCATAGGCCAGTGGTACGATCATTTTTGGCGCAAAGCGGGTCTGAATGATGACGACGATATAGCCGGCAATGATGTAATAGTGGATCGGGTCACCGGCTACTATCCGGTAACAACCGAGCGATATGCCAATAGCCACGCCCAGGGCTACCGACTGGCGCAGCCCGTTCACGCCAATAGCACCACCAGAGACTTCATTGGCTTTGATAGCGACTGCGATCAGCGAGGGTTCTGCAATCGTGGTGCTCCAGCCTATGGCAAAGGCGAACAGGTAAACCCAATAGTAGTTCTGCCAGCTGAACTCGCCCGGCAGCAGCGCATGCAGGTCGATAAAGGCCGGGTCAGTGAGCTGGCTGGCCATGAGTCTGCCCAGCGGGAACAGCGCGCGTTCAAGTCCCTGCAAAAAGAGCGCAAGACCAATCAGCACGTAAAAGAACCCGAACAGGGTACGACTGAGATTAACAATGGGTTTGCGGATAACCAGAAACTGAAAGCCAAAAATAATGGCAACAATGGGGATCAGGTCCCGCATGGTGGCCAGCAGAATGTCGAGAAAATCCAGCAGCAGCGACATCACACCAGCATCCCGTAGATCATCACGAAAATCATTGGGGTCAGGGAAGCAAAGGCAATCAGGCCAAAGCCATCGATCATCGGGTTCCTGCCCTTGATGGCTGAAGCCAGACCAACCCCGAGTGCTGTGACCAGTGGCACAGTAATGGTCGAGGTGGTAACGCCGCCTGAGTCATAGGCGATGCCGATAATTTCCTGCGGTGCGATCATGGTGATCAGAACCACGATCACATAACCGCCCATGATCATGTACTGAATTGGCCAGCCTTTGATGATACGCAGCACACCGATCACGATGGCAAACCCGACACTCAGGGCAACGGTGATGCGCAAGCCAAAGGCATAGTTGTCGACCGAATCCTGATCCTTTCCGATCAGGCTGGCATCTGCAGCAATAGCGGCGGCTTCGGCAGCGACGGCAATCAGGGCAGGTTCGGCTATGGTGGTGCCGAAGCCCAGCGCGAACGCAAATGCCAGCAGCCACAGTACGCTGCCTTTGCGGGCAAACGCATTGGCCAGTGACTCACCAATGGGAAACAGCCCCATTTCCAGCCCGTTGATAAAAAAGGTCAGCCCCAGCAGCACCAGTACCAGCCCGATGATGAGATCAGCGAGATTGGGAATCGGTTGCTGCAGAACCGCTAACTGAAAGAAAACCACCACCAGTACGATGGGCGCAAGATCCCGGGCGCTACCGCCCAGGGAGCGTAAAAGATTTGTCAGAGTACGTGGCATTGTTTCAGTCTAGTCGACAGGCGATAGCCTGTGATTGAGCAGGATCAGTTTTTAGTGCAATCAGTCCGTACTCAGGCGCGCTTCTATGCTGCGCTTGTAGAGGCCCATCAGACTTCCATTGTCCTGCCAGTCCCGGGCCTTGTGGTCTGCGCTGGTGCCTTCTGCGGCTGCAATACTGGCGGCGGCGAACTGCTTGCCCAGGCCCCGGGAGGTCTCATAAAGGGCCGCCAGCTGCTGCAGGTCGGTGTGAAATCCCTGCAGATAAAGGGCATGCAGCCTTGCCAGCAATTGTTCCAGCTGCGGCACGGTTTCCGGCAGTTGCAGCCGGCGTGCCTCCTTTAAGAGGTAGCCACTGCTGGCCGTCATGACAAAGAAAGGCTCGGCCATACCAAAGTGACGGGCCATGGTCGTGTCGGCACGGCAGCTGTCGGTGACCTGCAAGCCGGTCACACAGGCGAAGCCCTGACTCATGTCCCCCAGAAAGCGGGCCCGTGGCTTTACCGTGATGTCCAGTGCCGGATCATCGCGCCGGATCAGCACCACGCCCTGACGAATATCGGGCCCTATAGTCACCAGCAGGTAGTCAAGATGCTGTGCCGCAGCCAGCCAGGATTTATTCCCACTCAGCTGATTGTCCGGCGAAAGGTGGGTGCCGGGAAACTCGCCGGTTTTATCCTCAGAGACAGCAAAACTGCCCCAGCCCTGATGGTTAACAGTGGGGAAGCAGGCGCGGATGGCGGCCTGATAGGCCGAGATAAAGACCCAGGACAACCGGTCTGCCAGAAGCCCGCCACTCAGGGCGAGATTGAACAGCGATTCCGTGGCGATGTGATCATGCCAGATCTCTTTGAAGGCTTGCTCTGTGGCGCAGGTGGGTTGTGCAGGGGTAGCAGTTTCCTGAAGCCAGGGTGCCACCAAAGACTGATAACCGGTGTTTTCTGTCATGTTGGAAGATCAGCAGGCCAATGATGGGGTTAGCATACTGGAACTGATGTTTGGTTGCTGCCGCCAGGGGATGCTTTCTTGCAGAGGCGCAGTTATGCTCAGGCTTTGCTTTTTCCGCTACACCATTTTTGAGAACTTTTACTGACCGAAGAGGGAACAGGGCATGGGCCTGAATATCGTTAAAGATTCCATTGATCTTGGTATCGTGACCACTAACCGTGATGAGATGCTGGCTTTCTACAATGAAGTGCTGGGGCTGGAGGTCGAGGGGGTGATCGACATGCCAACCGGCGCACAAATGACCCGCCTGAAGTGTGGCACCACTGTCATCAAACTGATGGTGAATCCGAAAGCGCCACCGGCCGCCAATCCGCCTGGGGGTATCGGTGGTGGTACCGGTATGCGCTATTTCACTATTTCTGTGGATAATCTGGATGCCGCGACCGAAGAATGCGCTGCTGCTGGCCGCAAGGTGGTTGTGAAGCCCAACGAGATCCGGCCGGGTGTGAAAATCTCTATTATCGAAGACCCGGATGGCAACTGGGTCGAGCTGTTGCAGATGGGGTAATCGCCGCGGCAGACTGATTTGCGAATGCCAGTGTCATTGTGACTGGCCCTCAAAAAAAGCCACCTGCGTTTTCCGAAGGTGGCTTTTTTTTGGGTTCGGACAATTGAGGGTGATCAGGACCTGATGGCGTGCCAGTGCTCAGCGATGCCAAAGCCCGTTTTGCCGTTCCAGGTGAACTCTGCCAGCCCTTCATTGACGAAAGTCGCACCACCAGCCATGGGAATCTTGGTGGGGCAGACACTGTGAACCTTGCCGGTGATCTCGATTTTCTCACCACCTTCCAGCTCGCCGGTCAGGACCACAGCAGTGTGAATGATCGAATCAGCTTCATACTCCGAAGTGATAACCACGTTTTTAAGGTCCTTCACTTCTGTTCCGGACTGATACCAGCCTTCGCCCCGAATAACACCGTCGGCATGGCGGAAACAGGAACCACCCAGAGCGGCTTCCGCACCAAAGTTCATAGAGAACCAGTTAATAAAGGGTGCAGGTCCCGTAACCGGTGCCGATGAACCGCCGCCGGTGCCAGAAGCGCCCCAGTCTCTGGGTCCCCAGGATTTGTCCCGCACGCCATAGCCATCGACCTGCCAGCTTTGGTCATCGAGCTGGATGGTGCCGGTAATTCGCCCACTTTGTTCAAAGTGTCCACGCTCACCGGCCGCCGCAAAGTGTGGCGGCGTCAGGCAATCGAAATTCAGGTCCATGCGCAGATGTGCCGGCGTAAACCAGCCTGCTGGTCTCAGTTTGCTGCGTTCCAGCAGTATACTGGCGTTGGCAATGTCCTGGGCCGGGCCATCAAAGATCAGCTGCCACTGTTTGTGTGCCGCCTGGCAGATGATATTCAGCCCACCAACCTTTAAATCGCCATCATAGACCGACAGGTCGGTGCCGATATCCCGGCGGCCGTAGGTGAAGGCGACCCGCTTCCCTTCCAGATAAATAACATGCAACGCGTCAGCCCAGCCGTTGTGGGGCCGGAAACCCATGCGGGTAAACATGCCCAGTTTGGTTTTGGGATCAATAAAATTGAAGTAATAGCTTTCGCTCCAGGCATCTTCGCCGAGTACCGGGTGCATCAGTTCATTATTGACTGTGTTGGTGTCGCTCATAACAGTTCCATGGAGTTAAGAATCTGGCTTCAGTGTACCTGAAATGTACCTGAAACCCGCAGCTGATAGCTGTGCAACGGCTCAGGTAAGGTGAAGCGCTGCGCAAAACACTGGCATTGCTTTACTCTGCCGGTGCAGGCATTTACATTCAGCAACATGATGAAACTAAGACTTACTTTGATGCTGATGGCGCTGCTGGCAGGGCCTGCTCAGGCTGCCGACATGACAGCTGCTGATTCTGACCTCGCAGCCCGGCTGCAGCGCATTGCCGCGATATCACCCTTTGCAGACATGCACGCCCATCCCAGTCGTTTTCACCGCTCTGAACTTCTGCACGTTGAAGCCGAGGAAATAGATCGTTATCTCAGCAACAACGTGCGACTTGCGGTAGCCAATATCAGCAGCGATATGCCTTACACCGGTCGCTATACCCTGCGGGACGGTACGGTTGTTCCCCGGGGCAAGTACAAGCCCTCACCCGGTACCGTGTTTGAACTGACCATGGATCGCATGCAGCGTCTGCAGGAGACTTTCCGGCTGGGTCTGGCAGAGCAGGGTGACACGCCGCTGGCGCTGACCCGAACGCCCACGAGTCTGGTGTTTATTCCTGCTCTGGAAGGGGGCGATGCGCTGGAAGGTAAGATTGATAATCTGGTTGCCCTGCACGAGGCCGGTCTGCGATTGATACAGTTGGTCCACTTTCGTGCCAATGCGATCGGACATATCCAGACCCATCCTTATTCGCCAGGCGGTCTCACGTCATTCGGGGAAGCGGTTGTCAGCAAATCCAACGAGCTGAATATCATCATCGATCTGGCCCACGCCAACGATGAAACTATGTGGGATGTGCTGCGTCTCTCGAAAGACCCGGTGATTTTCAGTCATGGCAGCGTCAAGGCCATCAGCGATATCGACCGGGCTGTGAGTGATGATCTCATCAGAGCCATTGCCGCAGGAGGTGGCATTATAGGTATCTGGCCCAATGGAGCCGTGGTAGAAGATATCGGGTTGATGGTAGATATGATTGAGCATGTCATCAAAACCGCCGGTATCGGTCATGTGGGCATCGGTACTGATTTGCGCGGCGTCTCCCGCTATGCCACAGGCTTCACCCCAGACGACAGTTTCATGGCCGTTGCCCGCGTGATGATAGAACGGGGCTATAGTGATGAAGATATTGCCAGAGTACTGGGTGGTAACTTCATCCGCCTGTGGAAAACCATCAGTGAACAGACGGAGCCTGGTTAGTTACTGCGGGTCTGAAATTTACCAACCCTGCCCGTAGCTCTAACGATTCCCGCCCAGGTGCTGACGAACTGTCTGACCATCCGTTGAGTTCAGAAAGACCCGTACCGGATATGTTTCATAAGCGGTCACGAAACCTGTTGCCAGCCTCACCATTGATTTGCTTAAAGATGATTGCACGGTGCTCAGGAGTTGAAGCCCGGTGACTGAAATGTGGCTGAATAGCGCGCGGATAACTGATCAGGCGATTGAAGAATATCGTCGCCAGTTGTCAGCCTCAGTGCCCCGTCATGTTGTGATTGATGATCTGTTTAATGCAGATAAACTCACTGAGATTGTTGCGATTCTGCGACAACCTCAGCGCTGGAAAGTCCAGCGGCATACCTATGCTGCGCTGTATGTTGATGACGACCGATGGGAAGGAACGCGCCCGAAAAACCGGTTTGTTTCGCGGGAAGCCTGGCAACGTGAAGCGGGCGGGGCAGATGCCAATGTGGCACAGGCTTTTCTGTCCTTCCTGCGCAGCCCTGAATTCATGTCGGTACTGTCACGCATCTTTGCTGTGGCGCTGAGCGATGCGAATGTGGCCGACCCGGAGATTAATACCAATTACTTCAGAATAGATTCCAACGGCTTTGT
>JAGRIO010000059.1:0-4671 GCA_020443225.1 Pseudomonadales bacterium | reverse complement strand
CTATCTGAATGAAAACTGGTCCATCGCATCAGGTGGTGAACTGAGATTTTTGGGTGAAGGAGAAAGCACTGTCAGTATTGCCCCTTTGTTTAATCGGAGTGTGCTGTTTGATCCGTCATCAAAAGGATCTGAGCATTGGGTCGAAAAGCTGAAGGACGAAGGCGTCTTCACCTATCGTTACAATGTAACAAGCTGGTACTGGACGTTCTGACGTCTCGCTGTTGGGGCACCTGTTAGTGTGCGATCGGGGTGCTTTCGCTGCTGTGGCAGTCTGAGCGGGCCTGCGGGTAAAAAGACTGCAGGCGAGCTTAGTCTGACGGCGGGTTGATGAACAACGGCGCCAGTACCTCTTCAAGATTGCTGATATTTTTCTGCCTGACTAACCGGTCAAATGCGCGATGCAGGGCTTTTTGTTCTGCACCTGCCAGGGCTGATATCTGTTCAGAAAGTTCACCTTCACTGATCCTGAGGGCATCCCGCCTTGCGTGATTTCTGTGCTGCAAGGCATGTGTCAGCCACAAAAAACGGCCAAGAACCACATAGGGGAAGTTGCGGTTTCTGACCGGTCCCTGTCGAACCTCATAGCCCCCCAGCGGCATACCGAGCACCTTATAGTCAGCGATCCTGTCGGCGCCGAACCAGGCACTGCCGCCAGCCATCAGCCCCCCGCCCAGAGCACCCAGAAACAAGCTGTGACCGGCGAGACCGATGTCCAGGATGGCGCCTGCGGCTGCGCCCGCGGCCGTCGCAGCCATGGTGAGTTGTTTTCTGTTCAGACCCCAGACAATCCACTGTTCAGTATCAAACAGATTGTCTTCGAAGCTCAGCTCGAAAATATCACTCTGAAGATGCTGATACCGGTAAAGCTTTTTCAGCTCAGTGTGAGCCTGTTGTTCCATGGCTTTCATTTTCTGGAAGTAGCGGGCCTCCAGTGCCGGTTTCAGCGTCTCTGCCTGTTGGGCGTTCAGTACTTTCTGGTCCAGCTGATAGTTGCAGAGTTCAATCAGTAGTTTTGTCAGTAACTGTAAACTGTCCTGCTGGCGCCGGCGGCGCTGATCCCGAAGGGCAGAGACAATAGTCTGAAGTGGTTCCGCCCAGGCTTCATTCAGATGGGCAAAGGTTTCCAGGATCGTCATCTGCTGATCGAAATCATCCTGCATTGGATTGAAGACCTTCACGATTCTGAAGTACTGGCCAAGCGCCTGGGTCCAGGGGGTGACATAACGCTCGCTTTCAATGGGGTTGATCAGCGCCATGCTGGGCTGACCGGCCCAGCGCAGTATTTCCATTTCGTTTTCATATTCAGCGCCGTAGGGTCGTGATCCGTCGACGACATACAAAATAGCAGCACCGTTGACGATTGGCCTCAGCAGCTCAGTTTCATCAGGAAACGCTTCAATGCAGGCAGGGTCAGAGACGAACTGCCGGACTGCATCAGCACGTTTTTCAGCACTGTTTGCATGAGCTTTCAGCCATTTCAGCACTGCTGCAGGACGCTGAAATCCTGGGGTATCAATCAGCCTGAAACCTGCCTCGCCCAGGCTAATGGTAAATTCTTCATTGCTGCGGGTTGTGCCGCTCTGACTCGATATTGCGACACTGTCAACCTGTGCGAGTGTAGAGACAATGGATGACTTGCCTTTGTTCGGATGCCCGACAACGGCGAAAACCGGATTCAACGCCATTGCAACACCTGCCATTGAGGGATTTTGCCGGTAAACCGGCACCATTCCTCGATATGCGCGGGGGTGACCGGATTGATTCCTGATTCATCCCAGTCCATCGGCAGGATGTAACCCGCCCCTGGTAATAACCGAAGATAGTCTTCTAGCTCGGCCAGGGGCGGCTCCCAGCTTTTGACCAGTACCACCGGTTTCAGTGTTGGCGGAAAACCAATGCCATCAGCGCTGTCAGTCACCTGATTTCTCCCGGTCTCGTAATCAGGCTGACCGATGTTTGAATGCAGGGCCGCAAGACACATGTCCGGCGCCTGCGCCCAGTTGATCAGCGCGAAGCTCTTATCGATGTGGTCAACGATGGGGGCAGACTGATTGATGTCATGCACCTGGTTGTCACCAGCACTGCTTATTGTCAGCTGGCTGGATTCGCTGGCTGCCAGCCGGGTGCGGTAGCCGTAGATCATTCGCGCGATGATTAACATGAGGCACCGGGGCAACAGGTTAAAGGTCAGCTGTGCCGCCAGGGCAAATCGCCACCATTCACCCAGCAAACGAGGATCGTTGGTCTGAGCGCCTGAGCGGAAATCCTGTGTCGTCTGCAGCATTGCCACTGTTGGCTGTGCTTCAGGCCAGAACTGCCAGGGCCAGGCGATCGCGCTAAGCACCGGTGCAAGATCTTCAGCTTTCAATAAGGTGCTGCGCCAGACAAAACTGACATCTGAGAGCAGCAGCAGAAACATAAAGCCAAGCAATCCACCAAGTCCCAGCATGAAAGCCGATAACTGAGAGGCATAAAAGAGCCACGGGCGATGCAAGGGGCTCATGACGAGTTCAGCAATGTGAGAACGCCAGTGCCGTGGCCACACGGGTAAACTCAGTAACCATCCCGCGAGCCCCTGATTTGATCGGGTCACCAGCAGCAGAAGACTCACCAACAAACTGGCTAATGGGATGACAACAAAAAGCAGCAGAAGGTACAGCAGATTCACCCGACCCTGGTCATCGCCGGCCAGGAATGACACCGTTACCAGAAATCCTGTCAGGAAAGTCAGGCCTGACAGAATAATCGGTACTGATGCATGTTTGTCGGAGTGTCGTACAGCTTCCAAGTTGGCTCTCTCGCAGGGGCGGTAAACAGGTCTTTAGGTGCTTCGGGGTGACACCTGCCTCAGGCGACAAGTGCCTGAGGTGACAGTGTATCGCATGGCGGCGACAAGCGTCGCCTTTGAGTCTGATCTCTGATCAATTCATGTGACGTTGCCGGGGGGTGTGCTGCTGCGGCTGTACCCCTGCAAAAATGGTTCTGCAGACTTGATTTACACACCATTCCTGTCGAGGATGGGTATCCTTCCAGAATATTGAAACCTACAGCCGAGGCCAAGAATGACAAGCGCAAGGAAGTTTCTGAATACCGGTGAAGCGATAGTGTTCTGCGGATCAATAATGTTGTTTGCGCTACTGTTTGTTTCCGCCGTATCACAAGCAGCACAAGCACAGCATGACGTTGTACTACTGAATGGTCATGTCATCGATCCTGAATCCGGTCTGAATGAGGTGCGGAATATCGGCGTGTCAGACGGGAAAATCGTTGAGATATCTGAAGCAGCACTGAGCGGTAAAACAACGCTGGATTTGAAGGGCAAAGTTGTCGCCCCGGGTTTTATCGACCTTCATTCTCATGCCATGTCTCCTCTTGGCCAGCGTTATCAGCTGCTGGACGGGGTCACGACCGCCCTGGAGCTGGAAGCTGGCGCTTATCCGGTGGCCGCTGTCGGAAACGTCATCGCCGACGAACCGCTGATCAACTTTGGCGCATCAGCGGGTCACTACGCGATGCGTATCAAGGTGGTTGAGCAGCGTGATATGCCTTACTTCTTTTTCAACCGGCAGCGGCTGAGCTTTGAATCTGAGGGATTTAAAGCGCCATTGAACGATAATCAACTGGACAAACTGCGGCGTCACCTTCATCTGGGTCTTGACCAGGGAGGTCTGGGAATTGGTCTGTTGCTGGACTACATGAGTGACGCTGTCAATGACCAGGAACTCAACATGATTTTTGAAGTGGCGGCCGAAAGGCAGGCCCCGGTGTTCGTTCATATGCGAAGAGGGTTGGCTGGCGATCCGGTTGGTTTAAAAGAACTGCTGCAAGTTGCCAGGCATACCGGTGCCCCCGTACACATCTGTCATCTGGCAGCGAATGCCATTGATGGCATCGATACGTTCCTGGCGCTGGTGCAGGAAGCCCGGGAAGATGGTGTGGACGTTACGGTCGAATCCTATCCTTACGAAGCGGGTTCGACATCGATTGGTGCAGATGTTTTCAATCGTGACTGGCAGAAAGTCTTCGGCATCAGCTATGAAGATGTTCAGTTGGCTGCAACCGGAGAGTATTTTACGGAAGAAAGCTGGAACAGGGTCAGACAGGAAGACCCGAATGCCATGATCATTCATCACTATGGCCGGTCCGACTGGACTGAACGTGCGATTCAGACGCCCGGCATGATGGTGGCCAGCGATGCGATGCCGGTATTTTCAGAGAAGATCAAGGCCCACCCGCGAGGTATGGGAACCTTTAGTCGGGTGATCGGGCGATATGTCCGTGACAAACAACTGCTGGATTTGCCTGCTGCATTGTCAAAAATGACCATTGAGCCAGCCAGAAGACTTGAGCAAGTCGCGCCGGCTTTCAAGCGTAAGGGCAGAATTCAGGTGGGGGCAGACGCTGACATTGTCGTGTTTGATCTGAAGCTTATTCAGGATAATGCAACCTACACAGAACCTCATCAGCCCTCGACCGGTATAGAGACCATACTGATTAATGGCATTGTGGTAGTGAGTGACGGGGAGATTCGTGAGGGCGTGTTTCCCGGAAGAATGATGATTGGTGGGAACTAAGAGCTAGCCTTCTGGCGGCGCTTCTCCAGCAGGGCGCTTTCCGAAAACGGCGCGGAAGTTTTCCGTCAGACTCGCCTGGCGATTCGGAATGTTCCGT
>JAGRIO010000607.1 GCA_020443225.1 Pseudomonadales bacterium | reverse complement strand
ATAACATGCGGCGCGGTTGCATCGGCCATGCCGCTCAGGCGCAGAATCGTATCCTGTAGCATGGTGGTTTCATTGACTAGCGGAAGTAATTGTTTAGGGTACTGGTCCCGGGATAATGGCCAGAGCCGCGAACCGGAGCCGCCGGAGAGGATGATGGGGGCGATTTTCACCATAATAGTCTGCTTGTGAGTGATCATATGAGGGGAAATATTTTATCAGACTCACTATCGCTTTGGCTCCGCCTGACAATCTTTCTTGTACAATGTTGTAAACGCATATTGAACGAGGCGCTTCCTTGCTCAAAGCACTGCTTCTGTGCACTGTTGCCAGTTATTTTCTCCCTAAAATAGGTCAGCTGGATCACTACATCAGCTATGGTCTGGTGGTGTTGTATTTTTATTATGCGACTCGTGAGTGGCCAATTTTCAGACGTACCATCGAGGTTTCTTCCGGTGCATTAATTGCTGTTTTTGCTTTCTACTCTGCCCTATCAACCATCTGGTCTGATCAGATCTTAACCAATTCTCTTAAAGACATATTCCACCTGCTCCTTGTCAGTTGTTTTACCGGGGCTGTTGCCGTCACCACTCGACGGCATGCGACCAGCTACCAGGTACTGGTGGTCATACTGACAGGCGCCCTCGCGATCAGTCTGGCGGGACTAGGTGGTTATTTCGCAGCCAGACATTCTACAGAGGCACCCAGGTTGGCAGAAAGCTGGTTTCCTGTTTCTCGCTGTCAGATCCCTCTCGATAAACCAAATGC
>JAGRIO010000606.1 GCA_020443225.1 Pseudomonadales bacterium | reverse complement strand
CCCCAGCTTTGTTCTGGCACTTCAAGATTATATCGTCGAGGATGGGCACCATCGTGAGTGAACAGATCTTCCAGAATGGTTTCAGTGCCCGGTGCTGCCATCGCTCTCACCATCAGCTCAGGATAAGCTCTGACGGGTCTGATGACCGCATTGGCACCGTGGCGCCTGAAACGCTCCCGGTTATGATCATGAACACACTCAGCTATCACATGGCCCTGCAGATCCAGCCGACTGAGGCGGTCCAGTACATCCAGGGTCACGCTGTCAGAGCGCACATCATGGTTATCCACCGCCATCACAATGATGAAATCTGCCTTGTCAGCATCCGCTGCTTCCATATCGTCTTCGCCCTCAGGTTGACCCTTGTGCAATACCACGCCCATGGATGACAACTCTGCCGGCAAACCATCCGGGAAGTTTGGTGAAAATATCTGAATTGGATAATCCTCAAGACTGGTGGATAGCCTGATCTGCTGCACCAGTCCCTGCAGATAACGGATGCCATCTGTTTCCGGGGTATTAACAATCAGAATATGATTCTTCATTTGCCATCTCCAAAGGCCGAGACGCATTCGTTCACGGCGATCCATCCGGTAATCAATCCATTCACCGGCAATCTGAGCCAGCAGAAAGATACCGAATACGTACATGAGTAAAATCGTAGCCAGACGACCGGGTACAGTCGCGGCAGACATGTCACCATAACCAACTGTCGTCATGGTCGTCATCGTGAGCCACAGCGCATCCCAGGGATTCAGACCCTCAAACCAGACCATCGCCCCGATAT
>JAGRIO010000605.1 GCA_020443225.1 Pseudomonadales bacterium | reverse complement strand
GGTGGCTTATGCCAAGGCTTTCGCGGCGGACATGGCCATGAAAGTGACGGTCGAAGCTGTTCAGGTTTTTGGTGGCTATGGCTACATGAAGGAATACCCGGTCGAAAAGCTGATGCGCGACGTCAAGGTGTTCCAGATTTACGAAGGGACTAGCGAAATTCAGCGTAATATTATTGTGCGCGAACTGTTCCGCTGAGTTCGATTTTGCTTTGCCGGGTCGTCTCAGGGGCAGTTATCACGACTGCCCCTGTTTTATTTCGACATACGGCAAAAACGTGCAATAATTCGGTCGAGATAAACCCATTGATTTGCCAGAGGTAATGATATCCATGCCTGAACGAGTGCTGACAGATGTCTTGATCGTTGGTGCGGGATTGTCCGGTTTGATGGCGGCACGCGTTCTTAAGGATGCCGGTGTTGATACGATCCTGGTCGATAAGGGCCAGATGGTCGGCGGACGGTTGGCGACCGGGCGTGTCGGGCCTGGGGTTGCCGATCAAGGGGCGCAGTTCTTTACGGCGCGCGCCCCGGAATTCCAGGCACATGTAGATGCCTGGGTCGCTGACGATCTGGTTTACATCTGGTCGCGTGGCTGGAGCGATGGCAGCGTTAGCGACAACCCTCGCGATGGGCATGCCCGTTACGCCGTCCGCGATGGCTTAAATGCATTGGCACAACATCTCGCCAACGGGCTGGATTGTCGTCTGGGCACGCAAATCTCCAAGCTCGTCTTTGATGGCGAGCGCTGGCATGCCCATGCGGTCAGTGGCGATGTCTTTGAGGCGCAGCG
>JAGRIO010000604.1 GCA_020443225.1 Pseudomonadales bacterium | reverse complement strand
GTCTCCATGGTGCCAGAAGAGCATAAGCAGTTCGCGGCCAGTGTGCTGGCCCGGCATCAGATTGATACTGCTGATCTTTATCAGGATAAGCCGAACAATGTTTCGCGGGGGTTTCTGGGGGAAAAGGGTGCCGCCAACATTCTTGATGTGGCTTTCTCTCACCCGATCAAACTGATCGCCAATGCGCTTGGTGTGCCGCCGCGATATATGCTCGATCTGGCTAAACAGCATGGTGTTCCGACTGCTGCGCTGGTGGGGGCCAAAACCCATGCCGTGAAACAGGCGGAAGCGGGTGTTGATATTCTGGTCGCTTCAGGTACGGAAGCTGGTGGTCATTGCGGCGAAGTATCGACCATGGTACTGGTGCCTGAAGTGGTTGATGCAGTCAAAGATTATCCTGGCGTTTCAGTGGTTGCGGCCGGTGGCATTGTCACAGGTCGGCAGATGGCTGCCTGTATGGCGATGGGTGCCCATGGAGTCTGGACGGGTTCGGTCTGGCTGACCACTCAGGAATCCGATACTTCTCAGGCTATCAAGGAAAAACTGCTGGCGGCGAGTTCCAGCCAGACGGTGCGGTCCAAAAGTCGCACAGGTAAATATTCCCGGCAGGTGAGGTCGCCCTGGACGGATGCCTGGGAATCGGAAGATGCGCCACAACCATTACCCATGCCGCTGCAGAGTCAGGTCAGTGAGCCGGCTCTTGGCAAGGTGGCCAGACTGGCAGAAACCGGCCACGCCGGTGCCCGCCAGCTCACCACCTGGTGGGTCGGTCAGGGTGTTGGACTGATGAATCAGTCGCTGACCAGTCGGCAGGTGGTTTACGATTTCATGGAAGA
>JAGRIO010000603.1 GCA_020443225.1 Pseudomonadales bacterium | reverse complement strand
AATGGCCCGCTCCCGACTGATACGCGGGTTGCCCAGGATAATGTTGTCCAGTACTGAACCGGAGAAGATATGGAAATCCTGTAATACAACCCCAATACGGCTACGTAACTCACGGCTGTGAACAGTCGTCAGGTCAATGTCATCGAGGAAGATCATGCCTGGTTCGAAATCATAGAAGCGCCCCAGTAACCGGATCATGGTGCTTTTGCCGGAACCGGTGGGACCCACAATGGCAAGCTTCTCACCAGGTTGAATGGTCACGGATACATCCTTGAGGATCGGCACTGCACTGCTGTAGCCGAAGTTTACGTGGCGAAACTCTACCTTACCCTCCAGTCTGGCGGGCAGGTGCACAGGCTCTTTGGGCTCGTGGATCTGCTCATCCCAGTCGAGGGCCTGGAAAATACGTTCGCCGCTGGCCATAGCGCGGAACAGCACATTCAACTGTTCGCCGAGCATCACGACAGGTGTAAAGAGCATATTCATGAAGCGGGTAAACAGGATCACGCCACCAGCGCTCATCTCGTTCTGCACCACTTCGCCGCCGCCATACCAGATGATCAATCCCAGACCAATCGCCGCCAGACTGTCATTAAACGCGCCGTAAACCGTAGACAGATTGATAGAGCGGAACTCATAGCGGCGATTTTCCTTGTTGATTCGGGTATAGGCAGCGAGATTGTGATCCTCCCGATCACTGAGCTGAACCACCTGCATACCGGAAAGATTCTCCTGCAGATTCTGATTCAGCGATGAAACCGAGTTCCGCACCAGACGGAAGACTTCCCGGGTTGCGCGACGGAAAAACCAGGTCGACAAGCCAACAACCGGTACCAGTAACAGCAGAATCAGTGTCATCTTAACGCTGGTCATCAGCATAATCGTGATCGCTACCAGAAACGGAACGAACTCACCGACCAGCCCGCCCATGCCCCGCAACATCTCGTACAATGCTTCGATGTCGTTGGTGACCCTGGTCATAATACGCCCGACGGGCACCCGGTCGTAGAA
>JAGRIO010000602.1 GCA_020443225.1 Pseudomonadales bacterium | reverse complement strand
TTGGCACCATTTCCTTCGCTGATGCGATTGACCCCGCCTGCCAGCTGGCAGAGCAGGGTTTGCCTGTTGACTGGTACAGTGCCGGCAAGATCAATGCTTTTGCCCGCGGTCTGGCAAGCTATGAAGAAACCCGCCGGGTCTATCTGGCTGATGGTTTGCCCCCGGCAGCGAGTCTTGAAGGTGAGGTGCAGTACTTGCCACTGGGGCAACTGGGTCAGACTTACCGTCGGTTACAGAGCGCCGGTGCCGAAGATTTCTATTCTGGCCAGCTGGCAGAAAGTATGGCCCGTGACCTGCAGGCAGTCGCAGGCAGTGGGTTCCCGAATCACGCTGAAAGATCTGCAGGCCTATGAGGCAAAAGTCTCGGCTGGGTTGGTGGGTCAATACAAGGGTGCTGCCATTCACACCGCAGGACCACTGACGGCAGGGCCCAGCCTGCTGCTGGCACTGGAAGAACTGGCGACGGCCGGTGCTGGTGCCGAACCCGATGCCCGGTACTTTGAGAAAATTGCAGAAGCCCTGCACAAGTCCTATCGCCATCGCCTGCAGGTGCTGGGGGAAGGTCAGCTGACAGATTCCAATACCACGCATATCTGTGTTGCTGACAGCGAGGGCAATGTGGTTTCTCACACTCAGACCATCATGTCGGCCTTTGGGTCTCGCATCATGCTGCCGGAAAGCGGCGTGCTGATGAATAACGGCATGATGTGGTTTGACCCCAGACCTGGCGGCCCCAATTCCGTGGTGGGTGGGCGTCATCCGTTGTGCAATATGAGTCCCACGCTGGTGGTCAGAGATGATTCAGTGACGGCGCTCGGTGCTTGCGGCGGACGGAAAATATTTCCTGCGGTGTTTCAGCTGATCTCCTTACTGGAAGACTTTGGACTGTCAGTGGACGACGCGGTTCATCACCCCCGAATCGATGTGTCCGGAACTGAGATGGTCACCATCATGGACTCCATGCCTGAAGCGGTGATTGCGGTGCTGCAGGATCGCTTTCCCGAGACCCGGGTGCGCGTCAACGGGGTTTCGCCG
>JAGRIO010000601.1 GCA_020443225.1 Pseudomonadales bacterium | reverse complement strand
CTGAACAAGCGCACATCACCCCGGAAACCGTCCTCAATTTCTGGCTTGGTGAGACCCGGCACTCGGCGGCAGCCATGGCTGTGCAGTCAAAGCTCTGGTACCGCAGCACGCCGGCGCTGGATGAACAAATTCGTCAGCGTTTCGGCCTCATCCACGAACTCGCAGCCAGTGAAAAATTAGCCTGGGAATATTCCATGCCCGGCACCATTGCCCTGATCATTGTGCTGGATCAGTTTTCCCGCAATATGTATCGCCGCTCTGCCAGGGCCTTTGAATGGGACTGGCTGGCCCTTGAGCTATCAGTCAACCTGTTGGAGTCTTCTGACCATCTGACGCTGTCGCCCGTCGAACAGGTTTTTGTCTTCCACCCACTCGAGCACTCTGAAAGCCCCGACTTGCAGAATCTGTGCGTTGAAAAGTTCACTGAGTTGCATCAGTCAGTGAGTGAAGAATGGCGACCTCACATTGCAGATTTTCTTCGCCACGCTGAAGAGCACCGGGACATTATTCACCGTTTCGGTCGTTTCCCCCACCGCAATGAGGTGCTTGGCCGGGAAAGTACCGCAGCTGAGCTGGAATTTCTGGAAACTGCCAGAAGGTTCGGTCAGTAAGATCCTGGCAACCTGCAGGAAGCCGTCCGGACATCCCCAAAGGTACCCGCTTAGTGTTATCTTTAGCCATCAGAAATTACTCATCAGGCCCCGAAGGAGATGGCAATGAACGCCAGGACCGATCAGCTAGGCAACAGCTACACGTGCAGCCATAAGAATAGTATTGGCCTGCTTGACCAGGCCACCGAAGCCTATCTGGCTTCCCGAACCACCACCATGCCACTGCTGGACAGCATTCTGGCTGAAGACCCGGATATGCCTATGGCGCTGTGTTTCCGTGGATATTTGCTGAAACTGGCAGCTGACCCGAAGTTTCGCCCGGTCCAGCAGCGGGTACTGAGTCAGCTTGATGGACTTCGCCCGGCCATGAACGACCGGGAAATACTCCACCTCAGCGCCCTGGAAGCACTGATCAACAATCAGATGACCCGCTCAGTAGAAA
>JAGRIO010000600.1 GCA_020443225.1 Pseudomonadales bacterium | reverse complement strand
ATTGTCGTACCACACATACAACACTACCTGCTTGCCATCGACAATCGTCGCTTCGGAATCGACGATCCCGGCATGTCTGTCGCCTACAAAGTCAGATGATACAACTTCATTGGAGACGGTGTAGCCGATCTGACGTTGCATGCCGGAATTCAGCGAAATATCCCGCAGATATTCATTCACTTCTTCTTTGCTGGTTTCCTGCGACAAAGAAAGGTTCAAAATTGCCATGGAAACATTGGGTACCGGTACCCGGATCGAGTTGCCGGTGAGCTTCCCCGCCAGTTCCGGCAGCAGTTTGCCAACAGAGCTGGTGGCATTGGATTCAGTCAGCACCATGTTCAGGGGTGCGCTTCTGCCACGGCGTTCTTTGCTGTGAATGTTGTCATGGAGATTCTGGTCATCAGTGTAAGCGTGGACCGTTTCCATATGGCCGTGCTCAATGCCGAAACGGTCATTAATGGCTTTCAGAACAGGGACGATGGCATTGGTGGTGCATGATCCTGCAGCGATGATTTCATCACTTTCTTCGATCAGGTCAGAGTTCACACCAGAGACGATATTCTTCATGGCACCTTTGCCTGAGGTGGTCAGCAGGACTTTCGACACCCCATTGGACTGCAGGTGCTGGCGCAGGCCAGCTTCATCACGCCAGACACCGGAGCTGTCGATCACCAGCGCATTATTGATACCGTACTGAGAGTAATCGATGCTGGCAGGATCGTTAGAGTAGATAAAACGGATCACATTGCCGTTGCAGACCAGCACATGGTTTTCTTCATCAACCCGGATCGTGCCTTTGAAATTACCGTGAATAGAGTCACGGCGCAGCAGGCTGGCACGACGGTTAAGATCAAGAATCGGATCCTTCGGCGGGCGCAGCACAACAGCCTTGGGTACCAGATTCTGACCACCACCCATTTTTTCCACCAGCAGCCGCAGTGCCAGTCGACCAATACGACCAAAGCCATAAACCACCACGTCAGTAGGTGCGTGGGTAATAGTATCAGTGCGGCCAATGATGCTGTCACACTCGCGCTTGACATAGGCTTCCATAGACAGACCTTCATTGTCGGCCATGTAGTTGGAAG
>JAGRIO010000599.1 GCA_020443225.1 Pseudomonadales bacterium | reverse complement strand
TGAAAGGTGCACGGTCTCGCTTAGTTCGGCATTCGACATCCGACCCTTGCGCTGCAACGCCGCCAGTATCCTTCTGTCCGTCGCATCCAGCGACATAAGCGCACACTCCCCGCGCGGTTCTTTGCGTCCTTCGAAGATTATTCGAAACAACCCCTGCCAGGCGAGCGATAATTTCACGGAAATTGCGCCCCGACCGGGCTATCGTTCCGACACACCGCGAACGGAGGACGCGTCATGCGAATCGGCTGCCCGAAAGAGATCAAACCGCAGGAGTTTCGCGTCGGCATGACGCCGGGCGCCGCTTTCGAAGCCATTCGCCATGGCCACGAGGTGGTGGTGGAAACCAACGCCGGCCGGGGTTCGGGTTTCGAGGATGCCGACTATGTCGCCGCCGGCGCCCGCATCCTCGACACCGAGGCCGAGGTCTTCGCCACCGCCGACATGATCGTCAAGGTCAAGGAACCGCAGGCCCAGGAACGTAAGTTGCTGAAGCCTGGTCAGACGCTCTTCACCTATCTGCATCTGGCGCCAGACCTGCCTCAGACTCAGGACCTGATAGACAGTGGTTCAACCTGTATCGCCTATGAAACCGTTACCGATGCCTTTGGCAGACTGCCGCTGCTGGCGCCTATGTCAGAAGTCGCCGGTCGTATGTCCATTCAGGCTGGTGCCATGTGTATGGAAAAATCTCACGGCGGCCGGGGTATTTTGTTAGGTGGTGTGCCAGGTGTTGAGCAGGGTCAGGTATTGATTCTGGGAGGCGGTGTGGTTGGGCAGAATGCAGCACAGATTGCGGTTGGCATGGGTGCCAGAGTCACCATCGTTGACCGCTCCATCGACGTGCTGCGCAGGCTGGACAATCTGTTTGGAAACCGGGTGCAGACCCTGTACTCCACCCACGACGCCATCGAAAGCGCTGCCATGGCAGCAGACCTGATTATCGGCGCAGTGCTGGTCCCAGGTGCTTCCGCACCGAAGCTGATAGATGAAGATATGGTGCGCAGAATGCGGGCTGGAACCGTCATGGTTGATGTGGCTATCGATCAGGGTGGTTGCTTTGCCACCTCCAGGGCGACTACCCATGCTGACCCGACCT
>JAGRIO010000598.1 GCA_020443225.1 Pseudomonadales bacterium | reverse complement strand
TAATCTCATCGGCTTCAGCCAGTTCCGCTTCTGTGATATCCCGCCCTTCGAGCGGAATACCATTGGCACTGGCCAGCTCGATCACCACATCACGGGTAATACCATGGAGCAGAACGTGAGACTTTGGTGGGGTGATCAGCACGCCATCTTTGACGATAAAAATATTCGACGCGGTTGATTCAGTAGCGAAGCCGTTCCTGATCAGGATCGCATCATCTGCACCTTTTGCTATTGCCTCATTCTTCAGCATACCGGCCGCGATCAGACTGACCGATTTAATATGGCCCCGGCCCCAGCGAAAATCTTCCAGGGTGACTACGCTATAGGGTCGGATTTCCTTGCGCGCAAGTATCGGTGCATCATAAACCATCACCAGCACGGTGGGTTCTGCATCCGGATACACATGATCCCGCTTCTTCGCGATACCCCGGGTAACCTGCAGGTACAGATAAGCCATGGACTCGCCACTTTTTTCAATGGCTTCATGAATCAGTGCTTCCCAGGCTGCCGCATCCATCGGGTTTTTCAGTCTGATCTCATCAAGACTGCGATCAAGCCGCGCCAGATGCCGGTCCAGGGTGAAAGGCTTGCCGTTATAAACGGGAATCACTTCGTAGACGCCGTCTCCAAACATAAAGCCCCGGTCAAGCACGGAGATTTTCGCATCTTCTATGGGTTGCCACTCACCATTGAGCCAGGAAATCGACATTGTTTACGACCTCATCACTTGTGAAAGCCAGATGATACAGTGATATGCTTTTGCGTTGCCAACTATCAGCGATAAGAAGAATTACATGAAGAAAATACTGATTGCCAATCGCGGCGAGATCGCCATTCGCGTTGCACGGGCGGCCGCCGAACTGGGCATTGAAACCCTTGCCATCTGTTCGGAAGACGATGAACAGTCACTGCACACCCGCAAGGCCGACAGCTATGCTGTGTTACAGGGCACCGGCGCTGCGGCTTATCTGGACATCGACCAGGTCATCAATGTAGCCCTCGCACACGGGTGCAACGCCGTTCACCCCGGCTATGGTTTCCTCAGCGAAAATGACGGGTTCGCCACTGCCTGTGCCAACAATCAGATTACTTTCATCGGCCCGACACCGGCTCACCTGGCATT
>JAGRIO010000005.1 GCA_020443225.1 Pseudomonadales bacterium | reverse complement strand
CCTCAGGGCAACCGTCATCACGGTTACGCTGACCAAATCAAGGTGCCACACTTCAGAGAGGGAAGATCAGATGAAAATCGCAATCGGCATTGGCAGCGCCTACTACAACGGGGAAGACTGGAATCAGTTGGTTGACTACACGGTGGAGGCAGACCGGATGGGTGTCGACTATGCCTGGTCTGCTGAGGCCTGGGGGATGGACGCTATCGTGCCACTGGCCTTCATTGCGGCAAAAACTGAACGAATCAAGCTCGGCACCGGCATCATGCAGGTCAGCTCACGGGTACCGTCAATGACCGCCATGACGTCCCAGAGTATGGCGACCGTTTCCGGCAATCGTTTTGTCCTGGGATTAGGCGTCAGCGGTCCACAGGTGGTTGAAGGTCTGCACGGCGCAGCCTTTGCCCACCCGCTGGGACGACTGCGGGAATGTATCGAAATTATCCGTATGGGTCTGAATGGTGAGCGCATTGCCTACGATGGCAAACATTACCTGCTGCCCCGCCCCGGTGGTGAGGGCAAGCCCATCCGCCTGTCACAGCCACCGCGTCCCGATTTACCGATTTATCTGGCTACCCTCGGTCCTAAAGCGATGGAACTGACAGGTGAGCTGGCTAACGGCTGGCTGGGGACGTCATTTATTCCGGAACATGCAGATATTTTCCTCGACCCGCTGAAAAAAGGTCTGCAGAAGTCTGGCCGCACGCTGGCAGATATGGAAATTCAGGTGGGTGGCAGCTTTGAAGTCGGTGACGATGTTGAACGCATGATTGAAGCCCGACGACCTGCCATGGCCTTTACCCTCGGCGGTATGGGCTCTGCAAAAACCAACTTCTACAACGATGCTTTCCGCCGCGCAGGCTACGAAGACGCTGCGATCGAAGTGCAGAATCTGTGGGTAACGGGTAAGAAAGATCTGGCAATCCGGGCGGTACCCGATGAAATGGTACTGAAGACCAACCTGATCGGTACCGAAGAGATGATCAAAGAACGACTGGCGGTTTACAAAGCGGCCGGTGTTACGGCCATGCGGATATCCACTGGCGGGGAAAACTGGAAAGACCGTACTGATTCCCTGGCTGAAGCCTGCGACCTGATTCGCCGGGTCACCGCCTGAGGTTGATCAGTTCAGTTGCTGACCTTCGGGAATCCGATCGCCGGAATGCATAGCGCTCCGACGATCGGGTTTCTGATCAGGCGCTGAGGTTTAACCCCTGCAGCGTGCCCTCTTCCCGCCATTTGGCAATCAGACGGAAGAATGGGGTCGGCCCCTTACCATAAGCGCTGTTCTGTGCACTCAGCGGGTTCGGCTTACCTTCATTGTTGTAGTAACCCGGTGTGCAGGAAGCCTGATAACTTTCATTCAGGCGTGACAGCGAAATAATCTCATCCACCCAGGCGTCTTCCGCTTCCTTGCTGGCCTCTACGGTTTTCACATTACTGTTCTGACAATAGTTCAGAATATAGGTAATGTGTTTGGCCTGCTCGTCCATCGCGTGGGGGAAGTTGGCCGTGAAAGCAGACTGCGCATTGCTGATAATGAACAGATTCGGAAAACCATGGGTGTGCAGTCCATGGAAAGTCCGGACCCCATTGGACCATTTTTCACTCAGCTTCACGCCATCACGTCCGGTCAGATCGTAACCGGAGCGGCGGGTGTAATCAGTACCCACCTCAAAGCCGGTGGCGAAGATGATGCAGTCCACTTCGTACTCAACGCCATTGGCCACCACACCTTTTTCGGTGATCGCCTCAACGCCCTTGCCCTGAGTATCAATCAGATGAACGTTATCACGGTTAAACGTCGGCAGGTATTCGTCATGGAAGCAGGGTCTCTTACAGAACTGCCGGTACCAGGGCTTCAGAGCTTCCGCTGTATCCGGATCATTCACCAGCTCTTCGGCACGGGCGCGAACCTGTTCCATCTTCTGGAAATCTGCCAGTTCCATGAGTCTGCCAGCTTCCTCGGGTGTGAGATCAGTGCCACGGAAATTTGCCATTGAAATCAGGTTACGGATGATCTCAGTCCAGCCATCCTGAATCAGATCTTCTTCCACAATACCGCCAGAGGTCAGGGTATTGAAGTTCTCCATGCGTTCCTTCTGCCAGCCAGGTTTCAGACTGGCGGCCCACTCTGGATCAGTCGGGCGGTTATTACGCACATCAATGGAGGACGGTGTACGCTGGAACACGAACAGCTCCTTAGCGCCTGCGCCCAGGTGCGGGACACACTGAACCGCCGTGGCACCGGTACCAATGATTGCTACCCGCTTATCCGCCAGCTTGTTCAGACCGCCTTCCGGACCACCGCCGGTATAGTCGTAATCCCAGCGACTGGTGTGAAACGTATGCCCCTTATAATCACTGATACCTTTGATACCCGGCAGTTTAGGTCTGTTCAGCGGACCATTGGACATCACAACATAACGCGCCTTCATCGCATCGTTTCTGTTAGTGCGGATAATCCACAGCGACTCTGACTCATCCCATTCCAGCCCGGTCACTTCCGTCTGGAAACAGGCTTTTTCATAGAGATTGTATTTATTGCCGATGTTGCGACTGTGCTGCAGTATTTCCGGTGCGTGGGTATATTTTTCTTTAGGTACAAAACCCAGTTCTTCACACAATGGCAGGTAAATATAGGATTCAATGTCGCAGGCCGCACCCGGATAACGGTTCCAGTACCAGGTGCCACCGAAATCTCCGCCTTTTTCAATAATACGGATATCTTTCACACCAGCTTCCCGCAGCCTGGCACCGGTAATCAGTCCGCCAAATCCTCCGCCAATGATCACCACGTCGGTTACATCTGTCAGCGGTTCCCGTTCAATAACCGATTCGATGTAGGGGTCATCAATATAATGACTGAAGTCTCCGGTCACTTCCTGATACTGCTCGTTAGCATCGGCTCGCAGACGTTTGTCCCGCTCTGCCAGATATTTCGCCCTGAGCTGGTCCGGGTCAAAGCCCAGATTGTCCGGGTCCAGATTTTGATTCATTGTTTCCGACATGCATTGTGCCTCGTTATTGCAGATTCTGGTGACTGTTGAGCTGGCAACTGATACAGCGCCGTTGTTATTGCACACAGCCGAAATGGGCTGATGATACCAGTCGGGTGAATTTTTCGCGGACGGTACCCGGCGCAGCAGCAACGGCTGGTGCCACCCAGTCTTTCATTCGATTGTTCAGTTCTTCCGCGCTGATTTCAACATTTAACGTTCTTTTTTGCGGATTTATAACAATCGTATCGCCTTCTGTTACTGCCGCTATCGGGCCTCCGCGGGCAGCTTCTGGGGAGATATGCCCAATCAGAATCCCGTGAGAAACGCCTGAAAATCGCCCATCGGTGATAAGCGCCACATCTGCACCCAGACCCCGCCCCTGAAGCTGAATCGTTAGCATCACCATTTCCGGCATACCCAGACCACCAACCGGACCGACATTGCGAACCACGATGACATCGCCTTTATTGATCTGGCCTGCCTGAATGGCCTCCAGGGTTGCTGCCTCACTTTCAAACACCCGCGCCGGGCCACGAAATTCACCATTCTGCAGCGTTTTGCCGCTCAGCTTCAGCACGCAACTTTCCGGGGCGAGATTGCCTTTCAGCACACTGATATGGTTGTTGGCAGGAGCAACCGGTGCGGTCACGGGAAAGACGATGTCCTGCTCACCTGCTTCTGCAATGGTTTTCACATCCGCCAGGTTTTCAGCCAGGGTCTGACCCGTCACTGTCAGCACATCGCCGTGCAGGAAACCGTTGTCGAGTAATTCCTTCATCACCACGGGCAGACCGCCAATTTCATGCAGCGCCACCATCGCATAGGGCCCATGTGGTTGCAGATTCACCAGCAGCGGTACTTTCTCACCAACCGCCTGAATATCATCAATAGTCAGGTCAACACCTGCATCCCTCGCCAGCGCCAGCAGATGCAGATACAGATTAGTCGAGCCACCCATGGCATAGGCAACGGTTATCGCGTTTTCAAACGCCTTTCGCGTCATGATATCCCGTGGACGAATCCGCAACCTGATCAGACTTTCCAGTGCCGCAACCGACGCCTGAACCTGTGCTTTAACGTCATCATGAATATCACTGGCAGCGTCATAGTCCGCCGGGTGGGAGGCGCCGTGGGGCAACATCATGCCCATGGCTTCGGTAATACAGCTCATCGTATTGGCCGTGAACATCGCGCCGCAGGTACCACTGCCCGGCATGATATTTTTCTCCAGTGTTTCGAGTTCCAGCAGCTCAATCCGGCCTGCCTGCTGGGCCGCACGCGCTTCTGCATAATCCATAATCGTGAGGTTATTGCCCTTGGAAGCCCAGGGCTCAAAATCTACCGACCCCGGCGAGCTGGTACCCGGATACAGGACCAGACCATAGTCGTTAGTACGCGCCAGGGGCATCATGGCTGCGGCACCGACTTTGTCGCAACCCGATATCACAATCATGGCATTAGCATGATGAGCACGGTGGCCGGTTTCTATACAGTCGGCAATCAGGTCACGGGACACCAGGCTGTACCCCGCATTGGGCGTACCCTGCGTGACGGCATCGGAAACTGCCGGCGCACCGACGATCAGGCCCTGATGTCCGCTGGCATCAAGGGCATCAGTCAGCAGATCGGCGATGCGCCGGACCCGGTTGTTACAGCGGTGCGCGTTGGTATAGGGGCTGCCAATCGTAACGATGCCAGGCTTCGAGCGAACCGCCTGCGGATCGAACCCGGCTGCCCGCAGTTCGACACGGTTATTGCGCCAATAGCGGCCTTGTTGAGTGAAAGCATCTTCTGGCTTTCGACTATCGGACTTTTGATTATCGGACTTTTGATTATCAGACATGGCAGCCCCCCCTCTCGTTGCACATCGGTATCAGAGGCTTACTGTACCACCATATCGGGCCGGGCCGGCAAGCCCGGCAGCCATGTTACAGGTTACAGGTTACAGGTTCAGGAAATTGCGTATAAGTCTGGCCACCTCGTCCACATAGGCGGGTTCCAGATGAATGTGATGGGTGCCTTCGATGTACTCAACCGTCAGATTAGGATGATGTTCCTGTGCATTGCTGATTTCACCCTGATACCAGCGGTCACCATTTTTGGCGACAATCAACAGTGCCGGGCTGGTACTGTCGCGCAACAACAGATCGATATGTTCGCGGCCATGACGAAGTGGGGTTGGATAGCGGATTCTCGGGTCCGTGCGCCAGGTAACACCCCCGTCAACGGTCTGGTGACCACGTTCTACCAGCACCGATGCCGCTTCCATGCTCTGGTCGGTGGCCTCGGTTACCCGTCTGGCCATCGCTTCCAGACTTTCAAATACACGGGCCTGATGATGCGGCAGCAGGATCTTTTCAATCGCCAGCCGGGTCTGTTCGATCCGGTCTTTCGGGGTACTGCCACCGGTAGCCAGAAAGCCATCGATATGAACCGCCGAACGAACACGCTCCGGGAACATGGCGGCCAGTTCACTGGCGATACCACCGCCCATCGAGTGGCCAATCACATTGAACTGGTGCCAGTTCAGGGCATTGGCCAGACCCAGCACATCCTGCATGTCATAGATGGAATGATAGTGAACCCCTTCAGGACGGTGATCTGACAGCCCATGACCGGCAAAGTCCAGGGCATAAAAGTTCAGCTCCATCAGCTGAGGGGCCAGACGGTCAAAGGTATTGGCATTGTCCAGCCAGCCATGGAGCCCGATGGTGGGTGCCCCATCGGGGTTACCCCAGCGCTTGCCACAGATCTTCAGCCCCTGAATTTCAAATTCAAAGGGCGTGCCCTGATGTAAGGTTTCTGGCATTTCCTGCGTCATGATGCGTACTTCCCACAAATCGAAAGCGCGCATACTACCGCAAGCACCGGGCCGAGTCAGACATCAGAAACGACGCTGATATCTGACCCTAAGGCGCACCGAGGCGGCTATTTTTTGCCGAAATTACCGATACGGGCTTCCATATCTGGGCCACGTCCCTCGCTATAGTAAATTTCGTGGGCAAGACCGGCGTCCAGACTGAGACCATCAGTGTGACGCAGCAATCGCTTGTTGGCCCGCAGCGAATACCAGGAATTCTCCAGCATGGCTTCGCAGAACTGCCGGACATCCGCTTCAAAGGAATCATCCGGAAATACCACATTCACCAGCCCCATGGCAGCTGCCTCGGAAGCCGGGTAGGTACGGGCTGTCAGCATCATTTCTGCCGCCTTGGACTTGCCGACTTTGCGGGGTAACCGCTGGCTCATACCCCATACCGGTGTAAGCGCCCACTTCGCGTGGGTATCTGCAAACTTGCCATTTTCACTGGCCAGAATCAGATCTCCCGCCAGCGCCAGTTCCAGCGCACCGGTATAACAGTGGCTGTGCACGGCAGAGATCACCGGCTGGCTCAGGTTCGCCAGCTTCTCAATGATATGAGACTGAAAGTTTGGTCGGGGCAGCTTTTCACCCGCCTCGATATCTTTCAGATCATGACCGGCGGAAAAGCATTTACCGCCGCCTTTTACCACCACACAGCCGACGGTATCTTCCTGACCGGCAATGGCATCGATATGGGCTTCCAGCTCGCGGAACAGCGCTACGTTCAGTGCGTTCAGCTTGTCGGGCCGGTTGAGGGTCAGCCAGGCTACACCGTTAATATCTTCTCTGATGACTAGTTCACTCATGATTTACTCCATACTGGCATACAGCCGCGCCCGGTCCTGGTCGAACCTGCGGCCGGCAAAAAAGAACAGGGGAATAGCAAGAAACGAGATGCCCGTGAACCACAGCAACGCCGTGGTATAGGGCTGTGGGTCGCCCGCGGCGATCAGATGATCAACATAGAAACCGGCGGCACTGACCCCAATGGCTACCCCCGCCATATTCAGCAGCAGAATATAGAAGGCCACCACGGTGGCCCGTATCTGCGGCGGCACCAGTTCCTGAACAGTCGAGAAAGTCGGACCGTAGAAACACCCTAACTGGAAGAAGCCAGTGAACACCCCGATCCAGAACACCACGGAATCCGGTTCAACCAGCCGGTAGGCCACATTGATGGGCGCCAGCACCAGCATGATGATGAACAGAAACATAGGCCGGCCAATACCGGTTTTGCGTAGGAACCAGTCGCCACCCAAGCCGCCAAACAGATTACCCGCTATACCTCCCAGAATACCGATCCAGCCGGTAATCTGGGCAATTTCAGCTTTATCGAATCCACGTTCCTGCACATACCAGAGCTGATCGAAAGTGGCCGCACCCAGAATAAAATGGAAGGCCACTCCACCGCCAATGGTCATCACCAGCGCTGGTGAGTTGCGCAAGGCCGTTCCCAGCGTTTTCATGATCTGACCGAAAGTCTGGTGCGACTCACCCGCTGCCAGCACATGCTTTCGGGGCGTCTCTGGAATGAAATACATGATGATCGCGAAGAAAATGCCCAGCGCTCCCAACAGGTAAAAACAGTTGCGCCAGCCGATGGCCGGCCCCAGATAGCCCACCACCAGCAAACTGGCGCCAACCCCGATAGGGACGCCCATATAATACACACCACTGGCAAAACCCAGTCGGTGCGAGGGAAAACGGTCTGCCAGCAGCGACATAGCGGTCGGCGTCATAATTGATTCGCCAACCCCGATAAACATTCGCGGCAACGCCATGCTGATAAAACCCCGGGCAGCACCAGAGGCGGCGGTCAGCACACTCCACAGCCCAAGGCCGATAGCGATAAAGCGGGTCCGGTTTACGCGGTCAGCCAGGGTTCCCATAAACAACCCGGCAATAGAGTAAAAGGTCAGGAACACCAAACCTGTCAGCAGGCCGAACTGCGTATTCGAGAGTTCCAGGTCCGGAACGATAAAATTGGAAAAACTCGCCAGCAACTGACGATCAACAAAGTTCATGACATTGAGGAACATCAGAAATCCCAGAAAGGCATAACTCCCCCCGGTAACCCTGTCATCACCTTCCTGGCCAGCCGCTGTGCTCGTGCCCTCTGTTTCTTCCATGGTGCTCTCACTTTTGTTTTTATTGCCTGCATAGTAATGAATAGTCCCCTGCTAAAAAACCACTCATTTCGACTCGCCGTTTGCGGTCCGCCCCATGCTGACGGATACTGCAGAAAAAAGGAGCCCAGACCATGACAACCAACAGTTTGCAACCTACCGGAGATCAGGTCCGGGCATTTCGCGACCGGGCCACTGGCGAGCCGGTACAGATGCTGAACCTGCTGAAGTTCCGCGCTATCGCCAGTTACGCCGACGGCAGGGAAACCAGTTTGACTGGCGAAGAGGCTTACAGCCTCTATGGCAAAGCTTTTGAGGAAATCATGGGCCCCAGGGGTGCCCGGGTCATTTATGCCGGAGCAGTGCGGGGATTTCTGATTGGCGAGGGCGAAGGCAGCTGGGATGCAGCCATGCTCGTCGAATATCCGTCAACTCAGGTAATGCTGGATATGTGGCGGATACCTGCCTATCAGGAGGCCCAGAAACACCGCGAAGCCGGGCTGGAGGGCCAGTTGTTACTGGAATGCGGCCCTGGTTTCAGTTTCAGTCCGCCTGTGTAGAGGGCCGGGTGCCCTGAACAGCATGATTCATCAGCATTAGTCGCCAGCCCCGGGAGCCAGGGACCAGTAACTGTGCTGAGAAACATAATCCAAACCAGGAGTCCTGCGGCGTGAACAACGTAGAAGATAAAATAGCGGCCTACCCTGACCATGTGCGACCCAGTGCAGAACGTTTAAGACGCTGGATTATCGAGGCTGCCCAAAGCAGTGGTCAGGCTGCGCCGGAGCAAAGCCTTAAATGGGGTGAGCCTGCCTTCAGTACAAGGCAGGGCAGTCCCGTCAGATTCGACTGGAAAGCGAAGCAGCCAGACACGATCTCACTTTACTTCAACTGTCAGACTTCGCTGGCAGACACATTCCGTGAGCTGTACGGCGAGCAGCTGGATATACAGGGAAACCGGGAACTGCGTCTGCCTCTGCAGGGTGAATGGCCTGATGCGGTCATCAGGCATTGTCTGCAGATGGCGGTTAACTACAAATCATGGCGCAAGCTGCCATTATTGGGTCAGGTACCCGTGACAGCGACTTCAAAGCTATAAACCCGTGCTGGCCCACTACGCACCAGATCCCTCCCAGGGTAGCAGTGCCAGCTATTATTTGCGCCCGTAAACATCAACACTTTCCTGAACTCTGTCGGTATAAGCTTTCAGTTCCGTAAACTCGTTAGCAATATGGGTCAGGAAAGTAGGTGGTTGATTATCGTAGATTCCGGCCAGAATCGCCGCGACAGCGAAGTCGTAAATGCAGGGTGCTTCCCCCAGCAGGAAGCCGGCTTCTGAAATGGCGTCCTGCAACGCCTGCAAATCACGCCGGGCAAACCCTTGCTGTTCAGCGGGACTATGCAGGCCAAGGCCCTGATATTCATAAGTCAGGCGCATTTTTCGCCTGATCATTGCCGTTACAATACCCCGCAGCGGCAAAGGAATAATGCCAAAGAAATCCCGCACTACATTTGGCCACCAGGCATCATCCAGCCAGCGCGCTGCCACCATAATCCAGTAAAGGTGCTCTTCCGCCAGACGCGTCAGAGCCAGCCCCTGACCATTTTCTCTCGCCGTCAGCTTTCCCGTCACACCCCCCTGAGTCAGCTCATCAAGCCGCGCGACGATAATTTCCGAGTCTGCCAGCACTTCGCCATCAATCACCGCATAGGGCATCTTGCCCTTGGGCGCCTTACGAGGGTCTGGTTCAATAACAAGTTCATAGGGCAGGTTCAGTGATTTCAGCAACATCTCGAGTTTCAGGCAGAAAGGGCTGACACTGCGCATGCCAAACGCTCCACCCAGCGTATAGAGTTTGATATTGAGTCCGCTCATGGTTTCCTCACCATTCAGAAGAATGCACAATGTAGCTCGCAAACAGCTGCGTCAAAACCCTCGTCAGCGCATAACTGACATTAATAACTTCCCCCAAATCGCCAGAATTCTGACAATAATCTTTGCTTGAAGCGAATATTCGCGTAAATTCTTTGCCTTCTCGGCGCAGCGTGAGCGTTTTTTGATCAGTTGCAACAGCAATCCACTGGCTGAGACTGGCTCAGGAAGACATAAGGATTATGGTAAACAGCAAATTTTCACTGCCTGCGTCAGCCCGAAGGGAAGACGTAAGACAGTATCGGGTTTCGTCAGGGAATGACTTGTGGGTGTAATCAGGGTTCTCATTGTTGACGATCACGAACTGGTGCGGATTGGCACGTCCCGGTTACTCGACGATCAGGACGACATCCAGATAGTTGGCGAAGCCGGGTCAGGCGAAGAAGCATTGCATAAGATCGAGTCACTCAACCCTGATGTCATTCTGATGGACGTTGAAATGCCAGGCATGGGCGGTATCGAAGCTACCCGGCGCTGTCTGCAATTACGACCCAGGGTTAAAGTCATCGCCGTGACTGTGCACGACCGTGAACCCTTTCCTTCTCAGATCCTTAAAACCGGTGCAGCCGGATATCTTACCAAGCGGGCCAACGCGGGGGAGATTGCCACAGCAATCAGAGCCGTCACCGCTGGCCAGCGCTACATCAGCGATGAAATCGCCCGCAAGCTGGCGCTGACCCACTTTAATCACGATGAAGAGGATCTGTTCGGCACCCTGTCAAAGCGGGAAATGCAAATTGTTATGATGACCCTGAACGGACTTTCTCCAACCGAGGTGGCTGAAGCACTGCACCTCAGCCCAAAAACCATCAGTAGTTATCGCCACCGGATCTTTGAAAAGCTTGGCGCCAGAAATGATGTCGGGCTGCTGAAACTGGCGGTCCAACACGGCGTACTCACACTGGAAGCTCCCGCCTTGTAGGAATAATCCTACATTTTTTAGATCATTTTTAAGTAAAACCCTACAGCCTGATTCCAATCAGCGTTCCTATAATCGCTGAAAACGAGCAGCAAAAAGCTCGATTGCATCACATCCGGGAATATTAAGGCGATTACCCATGAACATGATCAAGACTACCACTCGCATGGTATTGGCCGCTGCGGCATTCGGTCTGGCCAGCTCGGCCCATGCTGTCAAAATCGACAACCTTCAGTGTTCAGATAACTACGAACCGGTCAGACAGGAAGCGCCGGTTTATCCACGCCGTGCTCAGGCCAGGGGCATTCAGGGTCACATCGTCATGGGATTCACCATTCATAAGGATGGCACTGTTGGCGACATCAAGGTCCTCGATCAGGACCCTGAAAACACCTTCATTCGAACCGCAACCCGTGCAGTGGAATCTTTGCAGTTCCCACCCTGTGTTGTGAACGGTCAGTCGATGGAACAGAGCGCTGTTTCGATCCGTTACGAATTCCGCCTGCAATAACTACCGCGACGGAGCCTGATCTTCAGGAAATCCCGCCACAATAAGGATATAAGTCGATGAAACTGAACACCAAAATGGCTGTCCTCGGTACCGCGATGACAAGCATCATCCTGCTGGTAGTCGCCACCTCATACCTGAGTTTGTCAGAAGCCACCAGCCGACTGATCAGATTGGGCACTGAGGATATCCCCCTGTCTAACGCCATGGCTGGTATCACGGCAGGACAACTCAGCCAGTCAGCCTGGCTGGAGCGTGGTCTGCTAGCTGCTGAACTGGAAGACACTTCAGCACTGAATACGGCCGAACGTGAGTTCAACAGCAATCATTCAAGGATTGAGGCAGCACTGAAAACAGCACAGGAAATTCTTCGCCGTGAAATCAGCAATGCCGCCGACAACCGGACCAGCGACATGTTGCTGGAGAACGAGAAGGCTCTGGTGACCATCAAGTCCGAATACCAGGAGTATTACACCAATGGCAGTCAGCTACTGACGAAATTACAGGCCGGTGACATTCTGGCGGCTGAAGCATTGCTCAAGACGGTGCAGTCTCAGTCAAAAACACTGCAGGAACATATCGATGGACTGGGCGTGACGTTAACCAGAATCACGACTGACGAAGTCAATGAAGCCATCAGCGACAGCAATACCGCGGTCATCTTCCTTGCCATATTTGGCTTCGTTGTGATTGGGATTGCCGGAGGCGTCAGCTTCTTTATCACCCGCAGCGTAATGCATCAGTTAGGTGCTGACCCCGCGGCACTGGCTGATATTGCCGATCATCTGGCCAATGGCCAGCTCAGTCTGGACACCCGCACCTACAACACCGGTGTAGCTGCATCGATCAGCAACACCGTTAGCAAACTTCATGAGGTTATCACTGGTATTCAGTACGGAACTGAAGAAGTGGCACTGGCCTCAGCTCAGGTAGGTCAGGGCAATGCAGACCTCAGCCAGCGTACTCAGGAGCAGGCTTCCAGTCTTGAAGAAGTAGCCGCCAGTATGGAGCAAATGACCGGCACGGTGAACCAGAATGCAGAAAACGCCAGTCAGGCTAACAAACTGGCAGTAGAGGCCACCGAACAGGCAGTCAAGGGTGGCGAAGTGGCCCAGCGCGCTGTCAGTGCAATGGGTGAAATTTCCGATTCCAGCCGCCGCATTGCCGAGATCATTAACGTCATTGACGATATCGCGTTTCAGATCAACCTGCTGGCACTGAATGCCGCAGTAGAGGCCGCGCGGGCTGGTGATCAGGGTCGAGGATTTGCAGTAGTGGCTGGTGAAGTCAGAAATCTCGCGGGACGCAGTGCCACGGCAGCCAAAGAGATAAAAGAACTGATTCATGACAGTGTCGGGAAGGTAGAAACCGGCACCAGTCTGGTCGATGAATCTGGTGTTCGCCTCACCGAAATCGTCGATTCAGTCAAACGCCTGAGTGCCAATATTGCTGAAATCGCTACCGCCAGCCGCGAGCAGTCAGACGGTATCACTCAGGTGAACCGGGCAATTCTGCAAATGGACGACATGACCCAACAAAACGCCTCATTGGTGGAAGAAGCCGCCGCAGCCAGTGAAACCGTCGACAATCAGGTACGACAACTACGTGAACTGGTGGATTTCTTCGAACTCGGCAGAAGTGAGAAGTCACGCTCAGGCCGGATGTCTGAGCGTCCCGGTGACCGTGTGCTGCCTCGCTCTGTTGAGCAACGCCCGAGGAGCTATAACCCGGCACCAAAAGCGGTTACTGGCAAATCCAGAACACCGGAACCTGCCTTATCAGTAGACGGCAACTGGGAAGAGTTCTGAGCCGGTTCAGATAACAGGGATAACAGGAACGGATAATCTGATGCGCGCGTCTACCACACCCATACTGCTTGTAAGCCCGATGGATTCCAGCATCGGCTACGAGACGATGCTGCGAAGGAACGGATTCCATGACATTCATCGCTGTCCTGATGGTATCAGCGCTCTTCAGTATATTGAGACCAACCCGGTTGAGGTCATCATCAGCGAAATCGAAATGTCAGATATCGATGGCTTCGAGCTGACCAATAATCTTCGTGAGATCGAAAAGACAGAGTGTCGATTCAGCTATGTCATTCTCATCAGTCATAACGGCACCCACAACAAGATTGAATCCAGCTGGCAGTCACAGGCCGACGTTATCATTCCATCTGACGTCGTGCCTTTCCGGCTGATACCTCAGATTATGGCAGGGGAACGGGTTTCACGGCAGATGAACCGGTTGCTGAGCCACAATACCGAACTGAGCAGGCGCTGCGACCAACTGGAAGCGGGCCAGTTAATCGACCCACTGACAGGACTGGGAAACCGCCGTCAGGCCGAGAGAGGTATGGAAGACACTATCCGCCAGATTGAAGCCCGTGGCGGCATTATCTCGGTACTACTGGTACAGCTGCTGGACCTGATTGATATCACGATGAAGCACGACGAGAAGATTACTGATGAGCTGATCATCTCAGTAGCTGACAAAATCAAACGGCTGGTTCGGCCGCTGGATACAGTCACCTACTTCGGCAACGGACAGTTTGCAGTCATCATGCAACACGCTTCTATCGAAGACTGCACTGCCGAATCTTATCAGCGAATTTATGAAGGTCTTGCCCTCAGACAGTATCAGACCCGGGCGGGCTTTCTGAGCCCCAGCATAGCCGTTGGCGCATGCGGCGCTGGTGCAGAAACCGGACCGCCCAAAATCACTACCCTGATAGAAACGGCCACGGAAAACCTGAAGCTCTCTCATGCTACCCGGTCTATCAGGGTCAGTGCGCTTCATCATATGCATTCCGACAACGACAACAACCGGCCTGCAGAACTCAGCAGTCACGCGAGCCTGTGATGACCAGAAAGGATAAACAATGAAAGTGCTTGTTGCAGAAGACACCCGTTCAATCCGCATGATTGTAGGTGCAACCGTCACTGAGGCAGGACATCAGGTTGTAGAAGCCTGCAATGGTGATGAGGCAATCCGGCTCTACAAAGAAATGAATGATATCGATCTGATTCTGATGGATGCAGAAATGCCGGGCATAGATGGCTTTGAAGCCACCCGCGCCATCAGGGATTACTCTGAAGATGACTGGGTGCCAATCGTTTTTCTGAGCGCCCATAACGAAGACGATTATGTCCAGCGCGCACTCGACACCGGCGCAGATGTTTACCTGCAGAAGCCTATCAACAGCGTACAGCTGTTAGGCCAGATCAGAGCGATGGAGCGTATTGCAGCCATGAAGGCGCGCTTGTCCGAGATTAACCACGAACTTCAGCAGGTAAATTCGGTACTGGAAAGTATGGCCAAGATCGACGGCCTGACTCAGGTGAGCAATCGCCGGTCATTTGATGAGCGCATTGAAATCGAACTGGCACGCTGCAAGCGGAATCAGTCTCCACTTTCAATCATCCTTTGCGACATCGACTGTTTTAAACAATATAACGATACCTACGGCCATCTGGCTGGTGACAACTGTCTCAAGAAAGTTGCAAAAGCCATCGAAAGAAACTTTGGCCGCGCCACTGACCTGGTAGCACGCTATGGCGGCGAAGAATTTGTGGTGTTGCTGCCTGACACGCCAGTAGAGGATGCCTTCAAAAAGGCCGAATCCATGCTCACGGCAGTTACTGATCTGAAAATACCCCACAGAAAATCCGTCGCCCATGACTTTGTTTCTATCAGTCTAGGTGTTGCGTGCATGTACGGAGAAAAGGACACGAGCAGAACAGATCTCATCTCAAAAGCAGATGAGGCGCTCTATCAGGCAAAAGAAAATGGTCGGAACCAGGCCCAGCTTGGCTTAATAGGAATCAAAGGATATGAGTGAAATACCTAAAAAAGATGTCGTACTCATTGTAGATGACTCTGCCTCTATGCGAGACATGGTCGGTGTCACGCTGAAGGTCGCTGGTTTTGATTTTGAAACCAAGACAGACGGCAGCGAAGCGCTGGAATACGCCCGTGAAAATCAGGTCATGGCGGTACTGACTGACGTCAACATGCCGAACATGGATGGTATAACGCTGGTACGAGAGTTGAGAGAGTTGCCTCATTACCGGTTCACGCCGATCCTTGTACTGACGACGGAATCGAGCGAAGAATCCAAATCCAGAGGCAAGGACGCCGGCGCAACCGGCTGGATCGTCAAACCTTTTGACCCGGACAACCTGATCAAGGTGATCAAACGGGTAATCTGACATGTCCGGTATTGATTTGTCACAGTTCCATGAAGTTTTCTTCGAAGAAAGCTTTGAAGGTCTTGGCGTATTGGAAAGCGGCCTGTTGAATCTGGATGTTTCCGCACCCGATGCCAATCTGATCAACAATATGTTCAGAGCAGCACATTCTATCAAAGGTGGCGCGGCAACTTTCGGATTCCAGCAGGTTGCGGAATTTACCCATGGTCTGGAATCACTGCTGGATGATATCCGCAGCCATGCCTGTGAGATTAACGACGACCTGGTGCAGAATCTGTTGTCCTCAGTCGACAGATTACGCAACATTCTCTCTGCAGCCAGAGCTGGTGAAGTTCTTGACGAGCGGATACCCATTGCAGTCAGCACCCCGCCTGGGGAACAGGCAACCGTGCCACAGGAGGATGCTTCCGGTTCTGTCGCCGCACCTTCTTCCACCAGTCAGACGTGGAATATTGACTTCGTGCCGGCAGCCCATCTCTTTCTGGGTGGGCATGACCCTTTCAGAATGTTCAGAGAGTTGAAGAATCTGGGAGAACTGGTTGTCAGGGCTGGCTGCGACAAGCTGCCGAAACTGGATCAGTTTAACCCGGAAAATTGTTACCTGATGTGGCAACTGACCCTGACAACTGATGCACCCAGGGCCGAGATCGAGGAAGTTTTTGAATGGATCGATGATGAGGCCAGCATCACACTTACGCCTGTTGCTGAGGAACAGGATGTGTTGTCTGCCGGAACTGAAGCGGATACCGGGGCTGAGTCGCCAGCGTCTGAACCGGTCGCTATTTTGCAGGAAACGCCAGGAGTTGGTGTAGCAGATACCGATCCAGCCGGCAGCAGTGTTATCACCCAGTCTTTCGCCCATGCGGAGGTAACCTCCATCCGCGTCAACATTGAGCGGGTAGATCAGCTGGTGAACCTGGTGGGTGAACTGGTGATCACCCAGTCAATGCTGACCCGCTGCAAAGAAGCGACGACCCGGGAAGAAATGGAGATACTGACCCGGGGTATCGAACGTCTGGAAGAAAATACCCGTGAGTTGCAGGAACACACCATGCGCATCCGCATGCTGCCGATTGATACGGTTTTCCAGCGCCTGCCCCGGTTAGTCAGGGATGTTTCCCGAAACCTCGGAAAAGACGTTGAACTTATAATCTCCGGCGCTCAGACCGAAGTAGACAAAACTGTGCTGGAGCGCATAACAGACCCGTTAACCCATCTGATCAGAAACAGCCTGGACCACGGCATCGAGCAGAGCAGTGTCAGGGAAGTCGCCGGTAAACCGTCCAGAGGCAAGATTGAAGTGAAGGCATACCACGAAGGTGGTTCCATTGTGCTGGAGGTAACCGATGATGGTGCCGGGCTGAACAAACGCCGGATTCTCGACAAGGCGATAGCTTCAGGCCTCATTACGGCGGTGGAGGAGTTGAGCGACGCCCAGATTCACAATCTGATCTTCGGCGCCGGATTCTCCACCGCCGAGCACCTGAGTGAAGTTTCAGGTCGCGGGGTTGGCATGGACGTGGTGAAAAATAACATCGAACAGCTGGGCGGTACGATTCAGGTCGAGTCAGAAGAAGGTGTCGGCAGTCGTTTTATCATCAAACTCCCTCTGACACTGGCGATCATCGAAGGTCAACTGGTGCGGGTTGGAGATGACATTTTTGTCATTCCCCTGCTTAACATCATCGAATCAACCCGGGTGAGCCAGCAGCTCTACGGTAATATTGCCGGCGGCACCGAAACCTATCGCCTGCAGGATGATTACATCCGCATGGTTCACCTGCGGGATCTGTACAACATAAGGTCCGACTACGAAAAGGCTTCCGATGCGATCATGGTGATCACCAACGCCACCGAAGTCTTCGGTATTCTGGTGGATGAGGTGCTGGGCCAGCAGCAGGTCGTAGTCAAAAGTCTGGAAACGAACTTCAAACTCATACCAACCGTTTCAGGTGCAACAATTCTGGGGGATGGCACTGTAGCCATGATCCTGGATGTTGTGAATCTTTACCGCGCCTCAGTTGAAGTTGCCTGACAGGAGCAAAGCCAATGAAAACCCAGGATCCGATGCAGACCCACGACCAGAAGCAGTACCTGACCTTCAAACTTGATGGCGAGGAGTATGGCATCGATATCCTCGCAGTACAGGAGATCAGGAGCTATGAACCAGCTACCAGGGTGCCGAAAACCGCGCGGCATATTCTCGGGGTGATCAATCTGAGGGGCGAGGTAGTGCCGATCGTTGATCTGCGTATTCGCTTTAACATTCCAAACCAGGGTATCGATAAGAACACCGTGATTATTCTGGTGAAAATAGCCGATGAAAAGAAGGCCCGTACAGTCGGCATGGTGGTAGACGCAGTTTCAGATGTTCATGTTATCGCTGAAGAAGATATGGGCACGGTTCCGAATCTCAAAGGCGCGATGGCAGATGACTACATTACCGGCATCGGCACCATCAACGGCAAGATGATTATTCTGCTGGATGTCTCACTGGTTGCTCATGCTGCCCTGATCGAGGATATGGTCAGCAAGCCAGCAGCAGAAGAGGAACCAGCCTGATGACCGATACGCTGACGCTGGATCTGGGTGAGCGTTTCACCATCGCCCAGGTACATGATCGCCACGAAGCCCTGAGTGGCACCCTGGCGGATTACCGGCAGCTGACGATAGACGCAGGCTCCGTGAGGGATATTGATACCGCCGGGTTGCAGTACCTGCTGGTGCTATGCCATCACTTCGGTGAAGGCGCGATACACTGGCAATCGGTTTCTGACGAGCTGTTGCTGGCGGCAGCACTGACTGACCTGGATACAGCGTTGGGAATCAGTTTATGAACCAGCTTCTGGAACGGCTGACCTTTACTCAGGAGGACTTTGAAACTATTCGCGACCTGCTGCAGGAGGCATCAGGTATTAACCTGAATCCTGCCAAGCAGGAACTGGTGTACAGCAGGCTGGCTAAACGGGTGCGGGAACTCGGGCTACGTGATTTTTCTGCCTACTGCCGAAGACTGAAGTCAGACACGGAAGAGCTGAACCGTACTCTCAATGCAATGACGACCAACGTCACGAGTTTCTTCCGGGAAGCTCATCATTTTGAGTTTCTGAAGCAGACGGTTCTGCCGGCTTTCAGCGCCAGCATAGCCGCAAAGAGCCGCCCGTTTACAGTCTGGTCCGCCGGGTGTTCAACAGGCGAAGAGCCCTATTCCATCGCAATGGTTATGCGGGCGTTTTTTGCCGACAAGCCTGACGGACAGTTTGAGATCACCGCCACCGATATTGACTCCGATGTACTGAATACCGCCAGAGCCGGCATCTACCGGATGCGGGATGTCGAAGCGCTGCCACCTGAAACGCTGAAGCGCTGGTTTCTGAAAGGTTCCGAGGGGAATTTCGGCAAGGTCAGGGTAGTCCCCGAGATCACCAGGCTGGTGCGATTTGAAACACATAACCTCAAAACTGCAGAGCTGTTGCAACCTCAGTATGACGTCATCTTCTGCAGAAACGTCATGATCTACTTTGATATGGAGTTGCGCCGCCGGATTATCGAAGGTTTTTCCCGCATGCTGCGGCCTGGCGGCTACTTATTCGTCGGCCACTCAGAAAGCCTTTTTGGCCTGAGCGACGCCTTCGAAGTCGTTGGCCGTACCATTCACCGGAGACGCTGAAGACCATGAGCGATTTTCAGACCCGCCCCCGGCCACTGCCACCTCTGCTCTCACACGAGTTCAGGTCTGTGCAACGTTACTGGGACCCGGTAAACCATCTGTATGCAGCTAAGATCGCACCCGGAGAATACTATGCGACTCAGAGCGGAGAAATGATTGTCACAGTACTTGGCTCCTGCGTGGCAGCGTGTATTCGTGATACCCACACAGGCCTCGGCGGTATGAATCATTTCATGTTGCCTTTTGACCCTGATTTCAACGGTGACTGGCGCAAGGATTGTCTTTCCCGTGCCTCGCGGTACGGCAATGTCGCTATGGAAAAGCTGATCAACATTATTCTGGCCAACGGCGGCCGGCGTCAGCGTCTGGAATGCAAGATTTTCGGTGGCGCGGCCGTACTGAATCTGGAATCTGACATAGGTCAGCAGAACATAAACTTTATTCGTGACTATCTGCGCATCGAGAACATCCAGATAGCTGCGTCTGACCTGGGTGGCAAGCAACCGAGGAAACTCCGTTATTACCCGGTTACCGGACTGGTGCGACTGAAAAAGCTGCAGAGTGTCGCCAATACAACCCTGCAGATGCGCGAACTTTCCTACCAGCAACAATTACAACAGCGACCTTTGTCAAATGAGGTGACACTGTTCAATGAATAGAATTTCTGTACTTGTCGTCGATGATTCAGCAGCGATGAGAAGTCTGTTAACCCACATTCTGAACCAGGACCCACAGATCAATGTCGTCGGGACAGCACCCAATGCAGATATTGCCCGCACAAAGATCAAGGCACTGAACCCGGACGTGATGACCCTGGATATTGAGATGCCAGGTATGGACGGTCTCGCATTTCTGGAAAAGGTCATGACCCTGAGAGCCATGCCCGTTGTCATGGTGTCTTCCATGACGCAGCAAGGTGCCGATTCCACCATGCGGGCACTGATGCTGGGAGCAGTGGATTTTATCGGCAAACCTGATATCGCGATGAATCGTGACATATCGAGCTTCGCAACCTCACTGACCCTGAAAGTAAAAGCGGCTGCCCAGGCTAATATTCACAGTTTACCGCGACAACCCGGATCGCAAATTCTCAATACGGTCAATGCAGCACAGGGTTGCAACGATGCCATTATCGCAATTGGTGCATCAACCGGGGGTGTTGGCACTATTACTGAACTGCTGAATCAATTACACATCAATCTGCCGCCGGTCGTCATTGCCCAGCATATCCCCCCGGTTTTCAGCGATTCATTTGCCCGTCGCCTCAATCAACAGCTGCCCTACACAGTAAAAGAAGCGGAGGACAATGAGCCTCTGCAGGTCAATCACGTTTACATCGCGCCGGGCGACAGACACCTGGTGATTGAGCACCGGCACACGACACGGGTTTGCAAATTACTGATCGGCCCACGGGTCAATCACCACATTCCGTCGGTCGATGTGCTGTTTACGTCACTGTTGAACTATGGCTCTGCAGCCATGGGTATATTGCTGACAGGCATGGGCGACGACGGTGCCCGGGGACTACTGCAGATGAAAAATGCTGGCGCCATGACCATAGCGCAGGATGAGCAGAGCAGTGTCGTCTGGGGAATGCCGGGTGCAGCCGTTAGCATGGGCGCGGCCTGCCAGGTGCTTGGTGTCGAAGCCATTGCCAGCCAGCTTACCGAGTCCCTGACCAGGGGACATCTGAAACCGAAGAGAGTTGCCACATGAAAATGACCTCAGAACAAATCCTCGATCTCACCAAGGATCTTGTTACTGCGACAATGGAAATCATCGAGCTGGAACAGAAGATCAACCTGGCTAACGCAGGACGGCTGACAGGTATCATTAACGAAGCCACCGGCGATCTGCGAAGCACCTTCTCTGAAGCGGATGCGTGCTTTGAAGATCCACAAACGCCTGCCGAAGAACTGCGTGACAAGTATCAGGAGATCAGACGTCGCAGTATTGCATCATTGCAGTTTGATGATATTGCGACTCAGGTGCTGGGCCAGTATCAGCAGCGTGGCGAATCCATGCTCTCGTCGCTGTATCGCTTGTATGAACTGCTGCAAACCCTTGAAAACGAAGACCCGTATATCGATCTCGTCAGGCTGAAGAAGCAACTGGGACGGGAGGTATGGCGCCACAAGCACACCACTGACTCCTTCAATTCTGTAAAACAGGACAACCTGAACTCCGGCACCATTGAGCTCTTCTAACCATATTCAGCAAGGACGACAACGTGTCTACACGGTCAAAGAAGAATAAAAACCGACGCCCTGCGAAGTACGATAGTTTATCGCGTGTTCTTTTCGTCGGTTCAGTCTTGCTTGCTGCAGGCCTGATATACCTGTTGTTTGCCAGCGATACCGTCATTACAGATACCTTTGGCATTTCGAAGTATCTTGCTCTGCTGGTACTTTTCATTCTGTTGCTGGGAGTTCGTCTGATTGATGCTATCAAAGCCAGAGGTGACCGCGAGGCGCTGAACTCTCTCAAACGATACCGCCGGGCGCTTGAAGGCGCTAATGAAGGCGTTTTCGAATGGGACCTGGTGGAGGGCAGGATTCTGGCATCTGAGCGCGCTTTTGAGATTGTCGGGTTGCTGTATAACGATGCCTGGCAAGCGCTCGAAGACTGGTCAGCCGTCATTCCGGAGGCTGAGATTCGCCGGATTGCTTCGCAACAGCCCGTCGACACAGCCAGTTCCACACCATTTCGGTTGTCCACCAGTTTCATAGATAAGCGCGGGGAAACGATTCACTTACAGTGGCAGGGTTCCGTCGAGGTCAGTGATGATGGCAACGAAATATCAGCCATTGGTTCTATCAGCGATATCAGTGAACAGAAGAACCTGGAAATGAAACTGGCTCACGATGCCATGCATGATTTCCTGACAGGTTTACCCAACCGGTCATTGCTGATCGACAGAATTTACCGGGTACTCAAACGTCTGATCAGAAAGCCAGACGCGACGGCTGCTATCCTGTTCATCGACATCGACAATTTCAAAACCATCAATGACAACCTGGGACATGGTGCCGGTGATGCCCTGCTGATAAGTCTGGCAGAACGGCTGCGTGGCCATGTACGGTCATCAGATACCGTAGCCCGGGTCGGTGGAGATGAGTTTGTTCTGTTGCTGGAAGACCTGCGTGATGAAGAGCAGGCACAGAGTTTTGCAGACCGTCTGTCTTCCTCGGTCAGAGCACCCGTCGATATCCACGGCCACACTGTCATTCCCAGTGTCAGCACTGGCATCTGTATGGTCAATGACAGCAGTACCAGCGTAGAAACCCTGTTAGGTGATGCCGATATCGCCATGCATACTGCCAAGAATGAGGGTCGCGGCAAAGTCGTGGTATTTGAGTCGAATATGCGGGTCCATGCCCGCAAACGGCTCGAAGTTGAGATTGCCCTGCACAAGGCCATCGAAAACCAGGAGCTGTTTCTGGTGTTTCAGCCTATCTTCGATATTCAGGCAAAGCCCGGTTATGCTGTTGGGGCAGAAGCCTTGCTACGTTGGCAGGGCGCCAGCCAGCAGGATATTGCACCATCGGAATTACTGGCCCATGCCGAGGAAAATGGCATGATCGAACAAATTGGCAACTGGGTAATCCATTCTGCAGCAAGACAACTGGCAGCATGGCGAACTGAGGGATATCCGGAATCCTTCTATGTTAATGTCAATCTGACAGCAAATCACTTCGAGAACGAAACGATTATTCAGACAATCCTCAATGCTCTGGACCCGGCTGGCCTGCCCCGCAACTCACTCCGGATAGAGATTGTCGAATCAGCCCTGATCAAGAATCCGGAAAAGGCACTGCGGGTAATTAACGTACTGCAGTCACAGGGTATACTCGTCTCTATCGATGATTTCGGTACCGGATTTTCCTCCCTCAGCTATCTGCATCGCTTTCCGTTTGACGCCCTCAAGATCGATCGCAGCTTTGTCATGGACATCGCCCAGTCAAAAGCTTCCCGGGATATTGTGACCGCGATCATCATCATGGCCCACCGGCTCGGTATCAAGGTCGTTGCTGAAGGGATAGAGACGGAATCGCAACTACGCTTCCTGCAGAGCGCCGGTTGCGAATATGGGCAGGGCTATCTGATGGCTAAACCTGTAGAGCCATCAGGCGTCACAGCATTTCTCAAGCCTGCGCCAGCAGTCACAGAAGAGATCGAACTTGGATATGTCACCTGATACCTGCGACCGATGAGAGCACTGATTAATGCCATTGCTGCGCGACTGAGTCAGATCTTCAGGAGCAGGCAGGACTTCACAGAATCAAATAAAGCCAGTGCTGCGATCACCAGACAGCTTCATCTGGCAGATCGCAATCAACTGTTTCAGTTATTGGTGCAGAATACCAGCGACCTGATTTTCATTACTGACCTGAATCTGAACTATCTTTATTGCAGCCCTTCCGCAGCGAAGATTACTGGCTATGATGCCACTGAGTTACAGGACCGCTCGATTTTTCACAACCTGTACAAGGATAATTCTGCCTCCGGCCAGCGCAGCGAACTGATTCACCGGCTGGGCATCTATCGCTCTGATGTCGACTATGATGCAACTTTGGAGAAAGAGTTACATTTCACCCGTCCGAATGGCGAATCCTACTGGCTGGAGATTCGCTTTTCTTACTTCCGTGCCCCTAACGGTACAGTTCTGGGTATTGCTGGCTCCGGACGCGATATCTCAGAACGCAAACAGGCCGAAGAGCTTTCCCGGGAAGTATCTGTTCAGTTGCGTCGCGCACAGAAGATAGATTCTATAGGACAGATTGCCGGCGGCATTGCCCATGATTTCAACAACATGCTTATTGCCATTCAGGGTTACAGTGAACTTGCAGCCAGTGAAGCCAATGGGTTGCATCCTCTCGACAGCTACCTCAATGAAATTATCAGGGCTTCCGACCGCGCCAAGGCGCTGACGACCCAGCTATTGTCTTTCAGCCGCAACCAGATCAGGGAATCGAAACCTTTCTTTATCGACAAACTGATTCAGGGACTGCAAAGCCTGATCGTGCCTCTGATTCCCACTACCATTACCCTGCAGACCTCACTCAAGGCCGCATCGTTTGGTATTGTTGGCGACCCCAGGCAGATTGAACAGGTCATCGTTAACCTTTGCCTGAACGCCCGGGACAGTATGCAGCGGGGTGGTACCCTGACGATCAGTACAAGTTCAGTCATCCTCGATGAAAGCGATCTTACCGACAGCGACTGCAGACCAGGCTCTTACATCAGACTGACGGTCAGCGATACAGGAACCGGAATAGATCATGCCCTGGCAGATAAGATTTATGAACCCTTCTTTTCCACCAAATCGGAATCCCAGGGAACCGGACTTGGTCTGTCTATCGTCAGAGGCATTATTGAAGATCATGGAGGCTTTATCTGCCTGGATACAGCGCCGGGCAGCGGCACGCGATTTCACCTGTATATTCCAGCCAATCCAATGTTGTCCTGCTACGGGCAGGATGAAACTGATACCCAACTGGCGACAGGCGGATCGGAAACACTGCTCGTTGTCGAGGATGAACCTCAGGTCAGAGAGTTCACCGCACTGGCTCTCAGAAAGGCTGGCTACACCGTGATCACTGCCATTGATGGCCAGCAGGGCTGGGAAACGTTCATGGACCACCGGCAGGAAATCAGCCTGATACTCAGCGACATCATGATGGCAAAAATCGATGGCGCACAACTACTGAAGATGATCCGCACGGTAGACCCCCACTTACCCGTGATACTGATGAGTGGCTACGCCGGCTCTCAGTCACCCGCTAAATTACTGCAGGAAGACGGATCATACTTCCTACCCAAGCCATTTTCCTCAAATGAGCTGCTACGCAAGATCCGTGACTCTCTGGATACCACGCAGGCACAGGTTTCCAGGCGCCAGCGCAGCGTCCTGGCCGTAGATGATGACGAAAGCATGCTGCAGCTGTTGCAGCTCGATATTGAGGAGCTGGGACACAGAGTAATCGTTACAACTGATGCTGACAGAGCCCTGCACTACTGTCAGGAACATCATTTTGACCTTATCCTCATTGATCTCAATATGAAGCCTGTCAGCGGTGTTGGGCTGACCCGGCAGATTAATAGTCTTGCAGGTTCGCAGGGACCGATCATCGGGCTCACGGGTTACCTTAACAGTCAGGACGAGATTGTCTGTCTGCAGGCCGGTATGGAAAAAGTACTGGTGAAGCCTCTCGCATTCAACACACTCGCTGGTCTGTTAGGCGGTGACATTTCCGGGCCTGCACCTGCAGCAGACCCGGCCGTAAACCATAGCGTTTTTGATGCGCTACATGCCTTGCGCATCGTCAACGGTAAGGCAGAGATAGCCGGGCAGCTGTTGAGTATTCTGATGGGCAAACTGGACCAGGATATCGGGCGGATCACCGAAAGCTTCCGTCAGGGAGACATGAAAGAACTGAAATTTCAGGTCCATAAACTCAATGGGGCGAGTAAATATTGTGGCGTGCCGGCACTGACTCAGGTACTGCAACACCTCGAAGAGGAAATCAGCATGGATAGCAATGATGTCTGCGCTGAGGCTATCGCAGGCTGGATGGACAGACTGCAGACGGAGGTCACTCGTCTGCAGCAATTTTACGCCGAAAATCCTGCCCCCTTTTCTGTCAGCACACCACAGGAAATCGCCAGCGAAGCCTGATTTGCGCGCCCTATTTACGGTGCAAGATCACCGGCACATTGGCAATGCCACGAATAAAATTGTTAGGCAACCGCTCCACGGGCCCTGCCAGTTCGATCTTATGGAAACGTTGCATAATCTCTTCCCACAAGACCCGCAATTGCATTTCCGCCAGCCGGTTACCCATGCAACGGTGAATACCAAAACCGAAAGAAACATGGGCCCGGGCATTGGGCCGGTCGATACGAAATTCATCCGCACCATCAAACACAGATTCATCGCGGTTGCCGGACAAATACCACATTACCACCTTGTCACCGGCCCTGATGGTCTTGTCGCCGAGTCTGGTGTCAACCAGTGCCTGCCGACGCATGTGAATGACGGGGGTCTGCCAGCGAATAATCTCAGCTACCATGTTGGGAATCAGTCCGGGATTGTCCCGCAACTTCTGATATTCCGCCGGGTTTTCATTCAGCGCAATCACACCGCCGGATATACTGTTCCGGGTGGTGTCGTTGCCACCCACTATCAGCAGCAACACATTACCCAGAAACAGGCGCGGATTCTCGTGCATGTTCTTCGTCACTTCGGCATGGGCCAGCATGGAAATCAGATCAAACTTCGGGGGCTGCGCCGCGCGCTCAAACCAGAGCTCATAAAAAGCCTGAGCACAGGCCTGCAATTCGGCCTGCCGCATTGCCAGAGACTCCTCTGTATCAGCCTTGCCGGTTACCTGTGGCACATCGGTAGTCACATCAGACCAGCGCACCAGCTTACGCCGGTCTTCATAAGGGAAATCAAACAGGGTTGCCAGCATTCGCGCCGTCAGCTCAATCGACACCCGGTCAACCCAGTTGAAAGTTTCTCCCACAGGCAGATTTTCCAGAATGTCGATGACCCGCTCACGGATGAGTGGCTCCAGATTCGCCAGATTGCTGGGTGCCGTCGAGGGCGCAACGACCCGGCGTTGCTGATCATGCTCTGGCGGGTCCATTGAAATAAAGTTATCGATTCCACCTTCTTCTGAGACCTGATCAAGGATCGACACGCCCTGAGCAGAAGAAAACGCCTGATGATTACTGTCTACGGCCTTTATCAGTTCATGGCTGGTGACCGACCAGAAGGGCCCGTTAACGCTGTCTGCCAGATAGTGTACCGGTGCCTCGTTACGCAGACGTGCAAACCAGGGTCGCCAGCTATCCTGCTCAAACAGTTCTGCACGACTAACGTCAATCTGATCCAGCGGTGTTTGTCTGGCCAGACTGATCTGTTCATCTTCCATCACACTCATGTGCTTACTCCTCAGCATATTCCGGCATGTCTGACCACATGATAGACCAGCGCGTTCAGGTGAATAAAGTCAGGTGCCAACCATAGCAGGAAACAGGCTGTGTCTCAGGACAATCATGGTTACAGTTGCCCTGAACTGAATCACGACGGGAACCAGATGGAATATACATTCAGCGGTGCCATTGCATTTGCCTTCCTGACCAGCCTGCTATTGGTGGGTACGCTGCTACGGGCCCGGTTCACCTTGCTTCAGAACATGCTGGTACCTGCCTCCCTCATCGGGGGCACGTTGGTCTGTATTCCAGTCACCGGTGGTACTTTTCTGCTCTGACTGGGCCTTTCCCGAACGCTGAATACGTATATCCAGGAAAGAATCATCACCATGTTCGGATGTTGCTGTGGTTCAACGGGCAGCGGACTGTTGCTGCTCAGAATTCCTGATCCTCACCTCGACAGCCAGGTTCTCTGCGAACTTGCTTTCTTTAATGTGGCCAATTTCTTGTTCAGTGGTCATATCCTGATGGTGATGGCCCCGGCGCTTCCCGCTTTCTCATCAGGTACCTTCGTTGGTGTTTATGCTGCAGCCGGTGTGTTCCTGCTGTTGTTACTGACCATCATGGGTAAAAAGATCCGCATATAAGCACAAACAGGTGCACAGCCAGTTCACTTTGCGTTAGTTTTCACCTGACCGGACAACCCTGCTACCGGGAAACGGGTTCCGACCCAATCAGCGCCGGTTCATGACGATGATGACAAGAGAGGGAAATGAATGATCAGCAATACGATAAAACAGCTGAGTGCAACTCTGTTACTGTTGGCAGCAGCCGGCGTGACACCAGCGGCAACCGCAGCCGCAGCCGCAAACACAGTAGACTACGATGATGAATCGGCCTGGCTCTGCCGACCGGACAGGGACGACTTCTGTCAGACGGATATGAGCACTACCGTTGTCATGGCAGACGGATCAGTGACAGTAGAACCTTTCAGGCCAGCTGCCGATGCCAGTTTTGATTGTTTCTATGTTTATCCCACTGTTTCAAGGGATACCACCGCCAACAGTGATATATTTCCCGGGCCTGGTGAAATCAGTGTTGTCAGGGCTCAGTTCGCGAGGTTTGCCTCTGTTTGCAGACCTTTTGCGCCACTGTACCGGCAGGTTACCCTGACGGCACTGCGAAGCCGCCTGACTGGTGGGGACATGAAAGCCGACCGCATGCTGGGCTACAACGACGTAAAAGCGGCATGGGAACACTATCTGGCTAATGACAACAAAGGCCGCGGTGTCGTGCTGGTTGGCCACTCGCAGGGATCGGGCGTGCTGACGCAGCTGATCAGAAATGAAATAGACGGCAAACCAGTTCAGCAACAAATCATCTCTGCGATGCTGATTGGTACCCGGCTGGCAGTACCCGCAGGTAAAACCGTGGGTGGTGATTTCCAGCATATGCCCCTGTGCACTTCTGCACGGGAAGCGGGCTGTGTTGTCACCTTTGCCTCTTTCCGCAGCACTGTACCACCACCCCCCAACAGCCTGTTTGGCAAAGTGCCACAACCCGGCATGGTGGCTGGCTGTACCAATCCTGCTGGTCTTTCCGGTCAAGCTGCTGATCTGCATGCCTATCTATCATCCGAAGGACCTGGGAGCGGCGCGGGAGAACAGGCCGCATGGTCCAGAGGTGTTGCGGTGAATACGCCCTTTGTCAGTGTACCAGGCCTGCTGAGCGGACGCTGTGTCAGCGACGCGCGGGGTTCGTGGCTGGAAGTTACCGTCAACGGTGACCCCACAGATCCGCGCACCGATGACATTTCTGGCGACGTCATCAGCAATGGTGAGATTAATGCTGGCTGGGGATTGCATCTGATTGATGTGCATCTGGTCATGGGCGACCTGATCAGACTGGCGCAGCAACAGGCGGCCTACTGGTCACAAAGTCGCTGACTAATCGTCTATGCTGGAAAACAGGGTCTGGTTGCTGAGCCCACCAGACCTTTTTTCAAGTCTTTTTTCGGGTGGACATAATCGCAGGCTAATGACGTCTGGTCAGGGACCGTGGCGTGGCGTGCCACTCCAGATGATATTCCCCGAGCGGCTCATCCACACGCCTGAAACCATGCGCACCAAAGTAGTCCCGTTGGGCCTGAAGCAGGTTAGCCGGCAATACGCCAGCCCGAAAGCCGTCATAGTAGGCCAGCGAGGCAGACAGACCACTGGCCGGTATACCATTGAGCGCAGCGCTGGCCACTGTCTGACGCCAGCCCTTTTGACGAAGCGCGATCTCGGCGCTGAAGTCTGCGTCCAGCAACAGATGCGCCAGTTCCTGATCTGCCTCGAAAGCCGCAGCAATACGATTCAGAAATACCGCACGGATGATGCAGCCAGCACGCCAGACCCGGGCGATGGCAGCCAGATCAAGCGTCCAGCCCTGCTGGCGGGCCTGAGTCAGCATCAGATCAAAGCCTTGTGCGTAAGCGCAGATTTTGCCGCAATACAATGCATCCTCCAGTTCACTGACAGTCGGCACCGGACCGGTTTTATCTGCCGGACCCTGCAGCAGCCTGGCCGCCTCCAGTCGCTGGGATTTCCTCGCCGACAATGACCTGGCGAAGACCGCACCGGCAAGGGAAGGTGCAGGGCAACCCAGCTCCAGACTGCTGACCGCCGTCCACATACCGGTACCTTTCTGACCAGCGCTATCCAGAATAACGTCCACCAGTGGTACGCCGGAATCAGGGTCCAGCTGGCGCAGAACTTCAGCAGTTATCTCCATCAGGTAAGAGTTAAGAGGTCCTTCGTTCCAGCGCTCAAAGGTTTCAGCAACCGCATCCATCGACAGGCCGAGACCAAAGCGCAGCTGAGAATAAGCTTCGCAGATCAACTGCATATCAGCATATTCAATACCGTTATGAACCATCTTCACATAATGGCCTGTCCCTGCTGGTCCGGTCCAGGTGGCACAGGACTCTCCCGCCACGGTAGCCTGTCCGGGTAAGCGCGGAACCTGGCGCCCCTGATCATCAACTCTCGCAGCGATGCCATGAAGCACAGGGGCGACACGTTGCCAGCTACCAAAGTCACCGCTGGCCATAAGCGACGGACCGGTACGTGCACCCATTTCACCGCCTGAAACCGCCGTTGTAAAAAAGTTCAGCCTGCCCTCGTAGTGCTGCGCCCGGGCCACGGAGTCTGTCCACAGCGAATTGCCGGTATCGATAACAATATCGTGTTTATCGGCACCTGCGCGCAATAAATCATCACACAACTGATCAACGATACTTCCGGCAGGTACTGACAGGAAAATAATGCGTGGCGATGGCAGCGCCGCAAGCATCTCAACGAGGTCACTGACAGGCCGGAACCGTGGCTGGCCATCATGTGCAGACTCAGCGACTGCCCGTTCAACGCTTTGCCGATCGGTATCAAACACCACCATCTGACAGCCCGAGTCCGCCATATTCAGCGCCAGATTACGTCCCATCACGCCCAGCCCGATCATACCAGCCATCAACTTGGTCATTACTGCTCCTTCTACCCTGGATCTGCTTTTTCAGGTGGAATGAAACCCCTCCCGGGATATCATCGGGACGAGCCCCGGCACTATGCTGTAATAGCCGGTAACCGCGCCCGCAATTCGTTTTTGGCTATCTTTTCCAGAGTTGACCGGGGCAGTTCACTCACCCGGAACACCGACCTGACCACTTTGAAATCAGCCAGATTCACTTCGCAATAACTGATCACCCTGGCCGCCAGCTCTTCTTCAGTCAGCGCCTTACCTTTTTCGCTGGGAATAATAAAAACCACCGGCACTTCATCAAGCATAGCGTGCTTCTGGCCCACCACAGCACATTCGTCAGCAAGGCCTGTCTGCATGATCACACTTTCAATTTCAGAGGCGGCTACGTTTTCTGCACCGACCTTCAGCATGTCTTTTTCCCGGTCGGAAAAATAGAGCCAGCCATCAGGGTCCATACGGACGATATCACCGGTATCAAACCAGCCATCCTGATCGAAAGCGCTAGCGTTAGCCTCAGGATTCCGGTAATACTCTTTGAACAGGCTCACACCTCTGACACCGCGAATAAACAGCAAGCCCTTCTGACCCGCAGGAACGCTGGCACCCTGCTCATCACGAATATCGATTTCATATTCAGGCGCGACCCGACCCAGGGTGCCATGCGGTCCCGGATGATCCACATCGGTCACAATTCCCTGCGTCAGGGTTTCTGTCATCCCCCACCACCCAATGGTCTCAACCCCGAAATGAGCCCCAATGCCCGGCAGGCTCGCAGGTCCACCCCAGAACCGCATCTGATGTTCAGGCACCGGCTGTGACATCAGGGCCTTGTAGCCAAACGGGATCATCGATACCCAGCTTACCCTGTGCTTAAGACATACATCCCAGAAGCGCGATGACGAGAACCGCGGCTGCATCACCATAGTCCCGCCAGACCAGTGGGTAGCCAGCATGGAATAACCCTGTGCGTTTGTGTGAAACAGGGGCATATAGACGAGGGTAATATCCTCGCGCCGCAACCGCATATGAATAGCTGAGACCTTACCTGCCCACAAGCCATTGGCATGGGTCCACAGGACTGCCTTGGGTCGCGACGTGGTACCCGATGTAAACTGAACACTGAGGTTATCTGCTGATTCAACAGCAACTGGTTCAACTGGCGCCTCAGAGAACAGGTCAGCAAAAGGTACTGCATCAACCTGCTGCGCCATATCAGGCGCTTCATTGTCTGCTTCGCCACAATCATTATCAGTAACCGCAAGAAACCGGATGTCCGGACAAGCGCTGCGGATAAGCTTCGCGAATGCTGGCTGAGTAATCGCACATACCGCACTGGTATGGTCAGCAAAATACGACATATCTCTTGCGACTGACCGGGTATTGGTCGACACCGCGACGGCGCCCAGCAAGGCGCAGGCATACCACGACAACACGAACTCAGGAGAGTTATCCAGGTGAATGATGACGAAATCACCCTTATCTACACCCCGTTTCTGCAGGCCCGCAGCCAGCCTTCCGGCATCCTGCAGCAACCGCTCATAGGTCCAGCTTTGAGACTCGCCGGTAAAGGGTTCCCAGATAACAGCGATTTTATCCGGGGTACGCTCAGCCCACTGGGCTAACATCCACGGGATATTTAAGCCCTGCATGGATGCGTGCCGTGTCTGATCTATTTTACTTTTCAGGTTCATGTCACCCTCCCAGAATTACAGAAGGCAACTTAAACACGATTCACAGCGGCCGGCAACGCGACTGTTCAGGCGGCTTTGGGAAAATACAGAATTACTGAGGTGCCTTCACCGGACATTGATTCTATGTGGATAAAGCCATTGATCTGCCGGGTGAAACCATACACCCTGCTCAATCCAAGCCCGGCACCTTCACCGACTTCCCGGGTAGTGAAAAATGGGTCGAATACACGCTCACGCACATCTGGCTCGATTCCAGTGCCATTATCAGTCACTGACAACCGCACATAACTGCCCGGACGTATCTCATCCATAATGCCAGCCAGCCCGGTTCCGATTTCGATGTTCTGCAGATGAATATCAACGACGCCATCATCAGACATCGCCAGGCGCGCGTTATCAATCAGGGCCTCCATGATAGATCTGAATTCGCGTTTGTCGATGGTCACGGGCCAGAGATCAGGATCAGCAGCCAGGGTTAGCCGCTGACCTTGAGCAAGCCCGGCCTCCAGTGCACAGGAAAAACCGGACAGTTCCTGCGTCAGGTCCGCACGCGACAGGACGAGCAGCTGTTTGCGCGAGAATCCCAGCAGTTGCCGGTTCAGATCCGTGGCAACCCGCACTGAGTCTACCACCTGGCGGGCATAAGCCTGATGTCTTTCATTGTCAACTTCCTCTGCCAACAGTTCTGCATGACCGCCAATACCCATAAAAAGATTATTGAAGTGATGAGCCATACCGCCGGCGAGATGCCACACTGCTTCCACCCGTTTGGACGTAATGAGTTCATTCTGCAACCTGTGTGTTTCTGTCACATCCTGAAGTGTACCTTCCATTACCTCTTCACCATCTTCGACGGTAAATGTATCGGCAACTATTTTTACATGACGAACTTCCCTGTCAGCACTGATAACATCGCATTCCTGACTGAACCCGTTCCTCGAAGCAATTGCCGGCTCGATGACCTCTGAGACCGCCAGTCGTTCTTGCGGATCAACGAACCCTAACAATTTATCTATGTGGAAGCTGCATTCCGCTGACGACAAGCCAAGAATGCGGGCAGTTTCCGCAGAGCCAGAAAACAACCCGGTTTCCAGATTAACCCTCCAGCTACCCACATGGGATATGGCCTGCGCTCTTTCAAGCTGCTGACGGGATCTGGCAAGCTCCCTGTTCATCCGGCTGGTATACAAATAGGCAAAGCCCAGAAACAGCGCCATCAGCAGCAGCCCGACCAGGACAGCCATCAGTGTCCACATGGTTGATGCGTATTTATGCCACAGAGAATCCGGCTCATTGATGATCTCTGCCTCAGGCGGCAGCAGCGCGGTTTCAATTCCATGCTTGCGAAGTGCCTGATAGTCAAAGATATATTGCTGATGCTCAAGCCTGATGGACGACATGTCTGCCCCCAATAACTGAGCGGCCATCATCTGCGCACCATTCCTGCCGACCAGTCTGGCACTGGTAATTAAACCGCCCACGGCACCTGTACCGAGAAACGATTCATAGTGAACGAAAACCGGCGCAGCGCTGTGCTCGACAACCATCCTGGCAATATCACGGGGAACGTAACTGTTGCCTGCGCCATCAGCAAAGTACAGCGTAAAAAGTACCCGGTCGTCTGCCGGTATCTTCTGTAACTCACTGATCAGATTTTCCGGCGTGAGATTGACCATAAGATGAAAACGATGTGCCTGCTGTGACAACATGTAGTCCTCCAGTTCCAGGATGGTTTTCATCAGAAAGGGCGTGTGAGTTTCACCTATAACATGAATGGTTTTCCCCTCAGAGAGTTGAGCAACGAACGCCAGAGCGCCTGCCATATTATCCCTGACGGGGTAAACCGTGAATCCATTGGGGGCAGTACGCAGATTATCAGCCGGGTTGATCATCACCCGTTTCGCCCCGGGAAACAGTTCCTGGTGCGCCACAAACCAGAGTGATGCAGGGCCATCCAGTGTTGCCACTAACTGTGGTGGTCGATCAGCATATTTCTGTTTCAGATAGGTTGCGAAGTTCTCCCCACTTGCCGGACCAGGTAAACGGGTAGCGTCCAGACGCTCTTCAAAGAGCTGGAACTTTGACTGATAGTCCGACCATGTATCGGTAAAGCCTGCCCGGAAATCAGCTTGCCAGGGCAGCTGATCATTAAATGAATAGATAAGCAGAACGCCGGGAGGGTCGGCCGCGGTGACAGGCGCGCAGATCACTGCCAACACAAAAACAAGGCAGATCCGGAGTCGCCGAAAACCCGGGCTCATAAATTGAACCCGTTTACGCAGAAGCTGCGCCAGTATTCGCCAGCCGGTAAGTAACCACATAGTTGAAACAGTATAGGATTCACTCAGATATACCGCTACGCTGGACCGTGTACAATTTGTACCTTCTGCAGATATCTTCAGCTTAACCGGTTTCCGCCCGGTTTCAGCGCTATTTTGCGAATCAGCACTTATCGAAAATGCATTAAAACCTTGGCCTATACTTCAGTATTGACTAACTGGAGGTACCTGTTCCTGACTGCCAAAGAGCGTCAGCAACGGAATACTGAAACAGAACTTCACACCACCATGCTCAGCATTCTGCCAGCTGACAGCAGCGCCCATATCACTCGCACGGGAGCGGATGTTGCCCAATCCGTTGCCTTCGGCCACTGCTGAAGGCAAACCCACGCCATCATCTTGGAGTTCGACGACCAGATTATTGTCCTGCAGTGCTACCTTCAGCGTCACTTCCTCAGCAGAGGCATGTCGCAGTACATTCGATATCACTTCCCGAATGATGCGGGAAAGCTGATAACAACTCTCGGCCGGGACAATCCCCTCAGGCAGGTCCTCTGACAGCATCAGCTCAAAACCAAGGCTACTGTTCCGGCATCGAAGTTCAGCTTCTTCAATCAGAGCGCCTAACAGTGACAGCAGTGGCGTGTCTTCGGCATTCCCTTTACTGACGGTCTCACGCAGAGATTCCAGTGCAGACCGCGCCATACTTACCGTATCTCCTTTTTCTCTGGCGTGCACGATAGAGACCAGTCTCGCCCCCACATCATCATGCAGGTCCCGGTAGATCCGCTGTTTCTGCAGGTCGGTTGCGCGCTTGAGCTCCAGCGCCCGGTTCGCCGCATAGCTTTGCTCAAGATCCGCGGAGATAGCTGCAACTCTGCGTTCCAGTTCCACATTCAGGGTTTCAGCTGCATTCAGTGCGGTAACAAACCGGTTAATGAGATAGATGAAGAACATAACCAGCACCACCGCAAAAGCAAACTGCATATAATGCCCCGCGCTGATGATGCTGGCGCTGCGGTCATTGGTACTGAATATCCAGAGGTCGTGAGAGAGTAACAGCACGGTGACGATACCCGCGGCACTCACCCAGTCTGCCTCAGGCCGTTCACGCTTCAGCGACTGGCGCACCGCAATACCAACCAGCACCACGATCACCAGCATCGACAGGGCATCAGTCAACACCAGCACCGGGCGCACACCTGCTGGTGGCACAACCAGGGTATACAGCGATGACCCTGCCAGGAACAGGCCGAAAACCTTCAGTGCCCGTGGATAGTGCAGGCCCAGCAACTTCATGAGAAATGCAGCAAAGAACAGCGCACTCAGGTTGATCGCGACGAAGGTCGACCGTAAGTACCAGGCATGTTCTACAGGTGCGTAAGAAGCACTGAGATAATTCATG
>JAGRIO010000058.1 GCA_020443225.1 Pseudomonadales bacterium | reverse complement strand
AGAAACTCGCTGTAAGGGCGTTCTGTCAGCTGATGCAGAACCTGATCTTCCGGGAAATGGGTCTGCAGAATGACAGTGCCGGGTTTGTCAGCCCGCCCTGCGCGACCGGCAACCTGCACCAGTAGCTGACCTGTTTTCTCCATCGCGCGGTGATCCGCACTATAAAAGCCACCATCGATATCCAGAATGGTCACCAGAGTAACATCAGGGAAGTGATGACCCTTGGCCAGCATCTGGGTGCCCACCAGTATCAGCGGGTCGCCCTGCAGTATGCGCTCAGTCAGCTTCTCAAAGGCGCTTCTGGTTCTGGTGGAGTCCCGGTCTACCCGGATGACAGGGTAACCGGGCAGTAATCGCTGCAGGGTTTGTTCAATTCGCTGGGTGCCCAGCCCCACAGGAATCAGCTGCGCTGAATCGCAGGAAGGGCAGCACCGGGGTGGTGGGTTACTGGTGAGGCAGTGGTGACACATCAGCCGGCCTGCATCTGCATGCCAGGTGAGGCGGGCGTCACAATGGGGGCACCCGGCAAGCCAGCTGCATTCGTGACACAGCAATACCGGTGAGAATCCGCGCCGGTTCTGAAACACCAGCACCTGATTTCCCTGCTGCAGGGTATGAGCCATGCGCTCGATCATGCCGGGGCTGAAGCCGTCCTGGAGAGGCTGGTGACGGATATCGAGAATTCTGGTTCTGGGTTTGCTGGCGCCGCCAGCGCGGGTGGTCAGATTGAGACAGGTGTATTTGCCGGTCCTGACGTTATACCAGGATTCCAGCGATGGCGTCGCTGAGCCCAGTAACACCGGAATGCCTTCATCGTGACCTCGTTTAACGGCAATATCCCGGGCTGAGTAACGAAAGCCTTCATGTTGCTTGAAACTGGTGTCGTGTTCTTCATCTACCACAATCAGACCAGGATGCTTCAGCGGTGCAAATACCGCAGACCGGGTGCCAATGATGATGGCAGCGGCCCCGCTTCGGGCATCAAGATAATTCTCGTAGCGCTCGCCATCTGCCAGCGCAGAATGCATCACGACGACCGGGCAGGAGAAGCGTGCGTTGAATCGTTCAATGGTTTGCGGTGTCAGGCCGATTTCCGGTACCAGTACCAGCACTTGCTGACCTCTGGCCAGAACATCTGCAATCAGTCGGAAGTACACCTCGGTTTTGCCGCTACCGGTCACGCCATTGAGCAGAAAGGTACCGCCCGACTGGCTGCGGATATGATCAATGGCCTGTTGCTGTTCCGTGTGCAGCTGAATATCCGGCAGGCTGACATGGCACTGGCCGGGTTTGAAAGGCTCATCCTGCGCAAGGGTTTCCTGCCAGGCGATCAGTCCCTTGTCCACTGCACTGCGAATCGTAGCGCTGCTGATGTCAGCGGCCTTCAGGGACTGGGAAGTTGCCGGCCCCTGTTGCAACTGCATTATCAGCTGGCGCTGCGCTGGCGCGCGCATCGTAGCCAGTAAGGCATCCTGTGCCGGTACCAGCAGGGTAAGCTGCTTGCGGGTTCGGGTCGCTGCTCTGCCTTCCCTTAACAGCTTCGGGATTGCGGTCTCCAGCACCTCTCCCAGGGGATGATGGTAGTAGCTGGCAGCCCACTGACAGAGCCCAAGCAGCGACTGGCTGAACAGCGGGGTGTCATCCAGCGCCTGCTCTACTGCCCTGATCTTCTGTTCCGGCAATTCATGGTGAGTGACCTGCTCCAGCACAATGCCCGTTATCTTGCGGGAACCAAAGGGAATTCTGACCCGGCAGCCTGGCGCAGGTACCGGGCCCAGAATTTTGGGCCAGCGATAGGTATAACTGGCCCTGAGCGGCAGCGGTACTGCGATATTGAGCAGAACGGAATCAGACACGGTGAATGCATTCAGTGAGGGATGCTTATTATGCCCGATTGTGTCTGGCCAGGAAGTGGTTCATCAGAATGGCGGGTCACGAGGGACATAAACGAGGCATACAGATGATTCCTGCCAGGGTTAAATCTTCAGGACTAAATATTGTAATGCGGCGTTTAAATGAAACTTGCCATTCAGATTTTCTCTGGTATTATTCGCACCCTTCACTCGGTTCCATCAGAGCAAGCCATCATGAAAGCAGAGATTCATCCTAATTATCAGGCCATTACCGCAACCTGTAGCTGCGGCAATGTGATCGAAACCAAGTCGACCACCTGTGAAGATATCCACATCGATGTTTGCTCACAGTGTCATCCTTTCTATACTGGTAAGCAGAAGATTCTGGATACCGCTGGTCGTATTGACCGTTTCAATAAGCGTTTCGGAAGCCGCGGAGCCAAGAAGTAAGCGCTGGCTGAAGCGATTTCGTTCGACGCTTAAAAGAATAATTCTAAAAAGGTGCCTATCTGGCACCTTTTTTTTTACAGATTTGTTTTCTACTGCCCCGACTTGCGCCTGTTTCGAAGGCAGGGGCGCTTCACATGAAAACCAGGAGTTTTAATCAGATGTCTGAAAAGGAATCCTTACGAGATCGCGCGCTGCGCTACCATGCGGAACCCCGGCCAGGGAAAATCGCCATCTCTCTGACCACCGTCGCCGATAGTGCAGACGATCTGGCGCTGGCCTATTCCCCCGGTGTGGGTGAACCGGTCAGGGATATTGCCGCTGACCCCGAAGCCGCCTACCGATATACCGGTAAAGGCAATCTGGTGGCGGTGATCAGTAATGGCACGGCGATTCTGGGGCTTGGTAATCTTGGGGCGCTCGCCAGTAAGCCGGTCATGGAAGGTAAGGCGCTGCTGTTCAAGCGCTTTGCTGATATCGACTGTTTTGATATCGAGGTCACCACGACCGATGTGGAAGAGTTCATCACGACTGTGAAGAACATTGCACCAACCTTTGGTGGTATCAATCTCGAAGACATCGGTGCGCCGGAATGCTTTGAAATCGAACAGCGTCTCAAGGCGTTGCTGGATATTCCGGTGTTTCACGATGACCAGCATGGTACCGCCATTGTCACCGCTGCCGGGATGCTGAATGCCCTGGAACTGAGAGGCAAGCAACTGGCTGATGCCCGGGTTGTCTGCCTGGGAGCTGGTGCCGCGGCGATCGCGATTATGGATTTGCTGGTAGAGCTGGGCGCCGATAAGGCTAATATCTTCATGCTGGATTCCAGGGGCGTGATTCATGCCGAACGGGAAGGGCTGTCGCCGCAGAAGCTCCGCTATGTGCAGAAGACCAACAAGCGTACGCTGGCTGACGCCTGTGAGGATGCAGATGTGTTTATTGGCGTGTCTGGCGCCAATCTGATGGACGAAACCGCGTTGCGCAATATGGCCAAAGATCCGGTGGTATTCGCCATGGCCAATCCCGATCCGGAAATCCGTCCTGAGCTGGCAAGAGAAATCCGCGATGATGTCATTATGGCGACAGGGCGATCGGACTATCCGAATCAGGTGAATAATGTGCTGTGTTTCCCTTTCATTTTCCGCGGTGCTCTAGATGTCCGGGCGACGGAGATCAATGAGGAAATGAAAATGGCGGCTGTGCACGCCATCAGGGAACTGGCGAAAGAGCCGGTACCGGCTGCGGTCATTGCCGCTTACGAAAATATTGATGCGCTGTCATTCGGTGCCGATTACATTATTCCGAAGCCGATGGACCCGAGACTGAAATCCCGGGTTGCTACCGCCGTTGCCAAAGCAGCCATTGCTTCCGGTGTTGCCAGGCTCAATGAAGTACCGGTCTACGACGAGGGACTCTGATCAGGGTCAGAATATCTGCTGAATTGGCTCCGACACCTCTTCGTCCTTGCGGGCGATGGCGGTGTCGGGTGCCGGCGCATACTCTTCCCGGAAGAATTCAAATATCGCGTCGGGGTCCGCGGGGTCTGCCCGCTTGCCCGTCGCAGGATCGATTCTGACGCTCACCAGACCGTCTGGCAGCGGCAGTTCGGTCGATTCCGATTCTGGTGGCAGGGCTTCCCGCATATAGGCGATCCAGGTTTCCAGCGGCGCTGTCGATCCCCATTCATTGGCCCCAACCGGAGAGTTGTCGCCAAAACCTACCCAGGTCGTTGCGACCAGGTCATGGGTAAAGCCTGAAAACCAGATATCTGCGTCATTGGTGGTACCGGTCTTACCTTTCAGATCGTCCCGCTTCAGGGCCCGCCGGGCCTTGGTACCGGTGCCACGGCGAACCACATCACCCAGAATACTGTTCATAATGTAGGCGACACGGGGTTCTATGATCCTTCTGGCGGCGGGCAGGTCGCCACACTCGTCTTCACACACGGTTCTGGGTTGGGCGATATAGATGGGGTCGTCATTGATCGAGTCGACCTCGGTTATCAGATAGGGCTCAACCTTGTAACCCCCGTTGGCAAATGCGGCATAACCGGTTGCAACTTCCATCGGTGTCAGTGCGATGGTGCCGCCTCCGAAGGCCAGCTGAACATTCTGAGGAAAGTTGCTGGTGTCAAATCCGAACCGGCTCACATAGTTGATGGCATTGGCGGGCCCGTAGTCGAGGATGACCCGCAGAGATACAAGGTTAATGGACCGGTACAGCGCTTCCCGCAGGCGAATGTCACCGTGGAAAACATCACCGGAGTTTGACGGCCGGTAGACTTCTTCCTGCTCACCACCAGGAAGAACAACCGGAGCATCATTGTAGATCGAAGCAGCAGTCAGACCATTTTCCAGGGCGCCCGCGTAAAAGAATGGTTTGAAATTGGAACCGGGCTGGCGCTTGGCCTGGGTTGCATGATTGAACTGTCTTGCGTTGAAATCGTAACCACCGGTGAGGGCCAGTACTGCGCCGTCAGATGGTCGCAGCGACACCAGCGCACCCTGAATAGCAGGCACCTGACCCAGTGCCCAGCTGCCGTCTTCCTGCTGATGAATACGAATGACGTCACCCGGACCAGCAATCTGACCGGCAGAGGAAGGTCTGGCACCGCGGGAATTGACATTGATGTAAGGTCTGGCCCACGACAGGCCGTCCCAGGTGAGGGTAATCTCCTGCAGGTCTGCGGTCAGAACATCCATCTCCTGGTCACGTGTTCTGAGCACGATAGCCGGATGCTGATCGCCCACAATGCGGGCGTTATTCAGGGTTTCGATCCAGTTTGCAGGGTAGCCATATTCCGGTGCAGCGAGAAATTCACTGGTGCCGTGAATCTCTCTGAACTCCGGTCCCCTGTAGCCGTGGCGCCGGTCATAGGCGTTCAGCTGAGTAATCAGTGCCGTTTCTGCAGCAAGCTGTTTGTGGCTGTCCAGCGTGGTGTGGACCAGCAGACCATTGTTGTACATGTCACGGCCGAAACGCTCATACAATTGCTGGCGCACCATTTCGGCCGCATACAGGGCTGGCAGTTCGATGGTGCGGCTGTGAACCTCGGCAGTAATGGGCGCTGCGGTGGCCTCTTCATACTGGGCTCTGTTGATAGTACCTTGCTCCAGCATCCGCGCCAGGACCAGGTTGCGGCGATTCACTGCACGCTCCGGGCCATTAATCGGGTTGCCGGCCTCAGGCGCCTGTGGAATGCCTGCCAGCATGGCGATCTGGGCGAGATTGAGTTCCGACAGATCTTTACCGTAGTAAGTATTGGCAGCTGCCTGTGCACCAAAAGCATGTTTGCCAAAGGGAATAATGTTCAGGTAGAGAGTCAGAATCTCTTCCTTGCTGAGCTCCCGTTCTATTTTCAGCGCCAGCAGCATTTCCTTGAATTTGCGGATAAAGCGGACTTCGGTGTCACCGGAAATGTTTTTTACCAGCTGCATGGTGATGGTGGAGGCACCAGTGCGGATGGCACCGCGATTACGGACCAGCTGCCAGGTGGCATTAAAGACTGTAATCAGGTCGATGCCGCTGTGCTCAAAGAAGCGCTTGTCTTCGGTGTCGAGCAGGGCGCGGACGAATAAAGGCGGAATATCTTCGTAAGTGACGGGAATCAGACGCTCGCCAAATTCCTGAATCAGCTTTTCGTCGGCAGAATAAATACGCAGCGGCGCACGGATTTTGACATTGCCAAATTCGCTGGCATCGGGAATCTGAGGGTTCAGATACAGGTATGCAGCCGCCAAAATGAGCACTGTGCCGCAGAAAAAGCTTGTGATGGACCATAAAATAAAAGAGAAGAATCGCACTGTTAAACCGGTTGTCTGATGATTGACTGGTCCTGCTCCAGGGGGGTATATCCGTCTGGAGTGCATATTATAGGGAGATTGCCGGGGAAAAGTAGAACCGATCCACAAAACATCGGCGAGAGCCTGAAAATCGATGAACGGTCAGTTCAAAACCCAAAATTGATAACGAAATGAATAAATTACGAGGGTTTTTTCAATTAAATTGTTTGCGCTCGGGTTGAGAGTGTTATTTAATGTGGACTTGCATGTATTGACCGTAAGTGCGTGTACTCAATAGGAATTTGCTGTGTTTAGCTTTTTGAACAAAGGACCGAATTCAATGCTGGGGCTGGATATCAGCTCCACATCGGTAAAATTGTTGGAGTTGAGCAGGTCCGGTAACAAGTACCGGGTCGAAAGCTATGGTGTGGAACCACTGCCGGAAAATGCAGTGGTTGAGAAGAATATCAATGACGTGGACGGGGTCGGTGAAGCGATTCAACGCCTGATTGCACGTTGCAAAACCAAGGTTAAGCTTGCGGCCGTTGCGGTGGCTGGTTCTGCGGTCATTACCAAAACTATTGAAATGCCTGCGGATCTTACCGAGGACGAGATGGAAGCCAGCCTGCGGGCTGAGGCAGATCAGTATATTCCCTATCCTCTTGAAGAAGTGGCGCTGGACTTTGAAGTTCAGGGCCCTTCACCCCGTAATGAAGGTCAGGTAGAAGTGCTGCTGGCTGCATGCCGGCGGGAAAACGTCGAGATGCGTGAAGCGGCGCTGGAACTGGGTGGTCTGAAAGCGAAGATCGTCGATATCGAAGCGCACTGCATGCAACGGGCCTTTCAGCTGATACGTGAGCAGTTCGGGACTGACGAAGACGAAGAAAAAGTCATCGCAATCATCGATATCGGCGCGACCATGACGACCCTGAGCGTGCTGACGGATTCGGGCACACCCTATACCCGTGAACAACTGTTTGGTGGTAAGCAGCTGACCGAGGAAATTCAGCGTCGCTACAGTCTGTCTGTGGAAGAAGCCGGACTGGCGAAGAAGCAGGGTGGTTTGCCAGATGACTATGAATCTGAAGTACTGATGCCCTTTAAGGAAGCGGTGGTACAGCAGGTGACCCGCTCTCTGCAATTTTTCTATTCTTCCAGCGCCTATGATGATGTCGATCACATTATTCTGGCGGGCGGTACCTCTTCCATTGATGGCCTGGCCGATATGGTGGCTGCCAAGCTGGGTACGCCAACTTCGATAGCGAATCCATTTTCGAATATGTCGCTGTCGTCAAAGGTTAATGATGTCTCTCTTCATAATGATGCCCCGGCGCTGATGATCGCCTGTGGGCTGGCCATGAGGAGCTTCGACTGATGGCTGATATTAAAATTAACCTGCTACCCTGGCGTGAAGAACTCAGGGAACAACGTAAGAAAGAATTCCTTAATGTGCTGGTGGGCGTCATCGTCTTTGCAGGGGTCATCATTTTTGCGGTTGACCGGTTTTACAACGCTGAGATTGATACCCAGATATCCCGGAATAATTTCCTTACCGCTGAAATCAAGACACTGGAAGACAAGATTCAGGAAATTCAGTTGCTGCAGCAGAAGCGCAACGAGCTGTTGTCGCGGATGAAGGTCATTCAGGAATTGCAGGGTAACCGGCCTATTATCGTCCGGGTATTTGATGAACTGGCGCGTAAGCTGGCAGAGAGGGTGTTCTACACCAGTGTCACCTATCAGAATAAACAGGTCGAAATTACCGGTGTGGCGGAATCCAATAACCGGATATCCAGCCAGTTGCGTAACTTTGCAGAATCCGACTGGTTTGATAAACCCAATGTTACAGCGATCAAGGCGGAACCCGCCTATGGCCCTCAGGCCAGTGAATTCCAGCTTCAGGTAGAACAGACGACACCTGCTGCCAAGAAAGAGGTTGAGCAATAATGGCTGCCTTTGACGATATTCTGGAAAGCCTGAAAAGCTTTGATACCCAGCAACTCAACGACATCAACAATGTGGGTTCGTGGCCACTGGCGGTCAAGGTCATCATCTGGGTGCTGGCTTTTATAGGTGCGCTGGCCGCAGGATACTTTCTGCACGTCACCGGTCTGCAGGGGAATCTGGATAAAGAACAGAAGAATGAGGTGCAGCTGCGTCAGGACTACGAGAAAAAGTATTTTGAAGCAGTACACCTGGATGGCTACCGTAAACAACAACAGGAAATGGAACAGTCTTTCGAGGCAATTCTGCGGCAGCTGCCCAGTGATACGGAAATCCCCGGCCTGATTGAAGACATTACCCTGGTGGGGCTGAAGAACGGCCTGACATTTACCAGTATTGATCTGCAGCCCGAACAGAAGTACGAGTACTACATTGAAAAGCCCATCATGATTGTGGTTTCCGGCAGTTATCACGATCTGGGTTCTTTCGTCAGCGACGTGGCAGACCTGTCACGGATTGTGACACTGCATGATTTTCAGATCGTACCCAGGGATAAGAAACGAGGGGGTGGCAGCCTTCAGGGATTCGACAGGGCTGCCGATCCGGCCAGCGGCATGCTGACAATGCAGATTCTGGCCAAGACTTACCGATATAACGATGAGCGCGGGTAGTGAGCACGCACATGACGACCGACACATCCACAACAATCATGACTGATCTGAGCCACAGAGCCCGGGTGCTGGGCGTGCTGGTAATGGTGTTGTTGCTGTCTGCCTGTGATACCAGTGACCGCTTTCAAGATATCCGTGCATTCATGGCAGAGGTGGAGCAGAAGCCGAAGGGCAGAATCGCACCGTTGCCGGAGTTTGAGGCCTATCAGGCCTTTACCTATGGCGCTTCTAACCGGCGCAGCCCGTTTGAGCCACCTATCATTATTCCGCCCAAGACTGAGGAACAGAAACGCAATATCGGTGTAAAGCCACCGGCGGATCATGTGAAACAGTATCTGGAGAAGTTTAACCTGGCGGCCATATCCATGGTGGGATCGCTGGAGCAGGATGGTGAAACCTGGGCGTTGGTGGAAGATGGCGAAGGCGGCGTTCACCGGGTTCAGGTTGGGGACTATATGGGAACCAGCTGGGGTCAGATCGAGAGTATTAATGATACCCGTATCGACATCACTGAAATTGTCAGTGACGGTGCAGGAGGTTGGTTACGGCGACCGCGAAGTATTGAACTGCGTGGTCTGGTGGAATAAGACCGGGACATTCACGGAGGCCAGCTATGGCGTTCTTCATGGTTAACACAAGGTTACATGCCGGGGTTAACAACGTGCCGGAAATAAAAAGTCATATAAAAGAGAAGAACATGTTCATTCGAATTCTGACAAGGCTGATCGTGTCGCTAGCGGCACTGCTACCGGTGTCTCTGTATGCATCGACGAAAATTCAGGACATTGAATTTGCGTCTCTGCCGGGAGACAAGATTGAAATTCGTATGGAGTTCGATGACCGTCCACCGGCGCCGACAGGCTATACCATTGAGCAGCCCGCGCGTATTTCGCTCGACCTGATGGATGTAACCAGTGGTCTGTCATCCAAATACCATTCGCTCGGCAGTGGTAATGCCCGTAGTGTCACAGTGGTTGAAGCCGGTGACCGAACCCGGGTGATCGTCTCCATGACTGAGCTGGTGCCCTATTCGACCCGCGTTGAAGGTAACTCCCTTTATGTGCTCGTTGGCGAGCTGGATAATGTGGATTTCACTGTGGGCAGCAATACCGAGGTGGATTCCATCAGCAGTGGTGTGATCGCACCGGTTGCCGCGGATGTAGTGCGTATTGACGAGATAGATTTTCGCCGCGGCGAAGATGGTGAAGGCCGGGTGATCGTGAAGATTTCTGATCCTGGTGTTGGCGTTGACGTTTCGAGCGAAGGCGGCAAGATCCGGGTGGAATTCTCCGGGACACAGATTCCTGAAAGTCTGCAGCGCCGGCTGGATGTGACTGATTTCGCAACACCGGTACTGACGGTTGATGCCCTGCCAGAGGCGGATAATACCGTTCTGCTGATCGAGCCGACTGGTGACTATGATTATCTGGCTTATCAGGCTGACAATATCTTTACGGTGGAGGTCAAACCGCTGACTTCAGCGGAACTGGAAGCAGCGCTGGATCAGGCGTTCCGTTACCGTGGCGAGAAGTTGTCGCTGAATTTCCAGGACATTGAAGTCAGAAGCGTGCTGCAGCTGATTGCTGATTTCACAGACCTTAACCTGGTGGCGAGCGATACGGTTGCTGGCAGAATCACGCTGCGGCTGAAGAACGTGCCCTGGGATCAGGCACTCGACATCATTATGAAAACCAAAGGTCAGACTGGTAATGTGTTGATGGTTGCACCTGCCGAGGAGCTCAACGCCAGAGAGAAGCTGGAGCTGGAAAGTCTTCAGCAGATCTCTGAGTTGGCGCCGCTGCGCACAGAGTTTATTGAAGTCAGATATGCCAAGGCTGGTGATATCTACGAGCTGTTCAAGTCCCGCAGCAGTGGTGATGGTGAAGGTGGTGCCGGTGGTGTGAGTGCAGGGGGCGTGTTGTCCAACCGTGGCTCTGTCATCGTTGATGAACGTACTAACTCCATCATTCTGACCGAAACCGTCGATAAGATAAATGAATTCCGCTCGGTACTGGAGAAGCTGGACGTACCTGTGCGTCAGGTGCTGATCGAAGCCCGTATCGTGACGGCCTCTACCAACTTCAGTGAGGGTATGGGCGTACGTTGGGGTGGCGGCGGTTACGGCATCTATGACAATGATTCAAAGCTCACCTCTGTCGGTGGTTCGGTCGAGGGTATTCGCAACATGCGCACAGCCCTGGCTGATGGCACTAACAGCTGGGAAGATCAGTTGATGGTCGATCTGGGGCTGGGTGCCGGTGCACCGACGCTGGCCTTTGGTGTGCTGAGTTCCAAGTATCTGCTGGACCTGGAATTGTCAGCCAGTGAAGAAGAAGGTAACGCGGAAGTGGTTGCGCGACCCAAGGTTATCACGGCAGATAAGCAGCAGGCACAGATCTCTTCTGGTATCGAGTTCCCCTATCAGGAACGGGTAGCTGGTGTGGATGGCGGTACGACGACTTCCTTCAAGGAAATCAAACTGCAACTGGATGTGACGCCACAAATTACGCCAGACGACCGCATTATCATGGAACTGGATATCAACCAGGATACACTGGGTGCGGTCACCGACAGCGGCCCTGCAGTGAACACCAACAAGGTGACGACTAAGGTGCTGGTAGATAACGGCGAGACCATTGTACTGGGTGGGGTCTACCAGACAACTCAGACTGAGTCCGTGAAGAAGACGCCAGTGTTAGGTGATATTCCTTTCATGGGCTCACTGTTCCGTCGCTCGACCAAGGACACTAACAAGCAGGAGTTGCTGATCTTTATCACGCCTCGCCTGTTACGTGATTCTTTCACTGACCGGTAACTGATTCATGGTGACAAACTGCACGGTTGAGTGCGGTTTATGAGCCTGTCAGCAGTAGCATTCCGGGGACTTTCCCGCTAGAGTCCCCGCCATGCTGTCTCCCTATATCAAGCAAAATGTGTTTCTGATCGGACCCATGGGGGTCGGTAAAACGACCATTGGCCGGTTACTGGCACAGGAACTCGCGCTGACATTTATCGACTCTGATCAGGAGATTGAAGAGCGTGCTGGCGCGGCCATTTCCTGGATTTTTGATGTTGAAGGTGAAGCCGGGTTCCGTGACCGGGAAGTGGCGATGATTGATGAACTGACCCAGCGGGAAGATGTACTGCTGGCGACGGGCGGTGGCGCTGTATTGCGGGAAGAGAACCGCCGCTGTCTGGCTGCCAGGGGGGTGGTGGTTTTCCTTGATACTTCGCTGGATATCCAGCTGAAACGAACAGCCAAGGACAAGAAACGCCCACTGTTACAAAACGATGATCCGGCCAGGGTCCTGCGCAAGCTGAAGGAAGACCGTGATCCGATTTATCAGTCACTGGCTGATATCCGCGTCTTCGTTGGTGAAGCCGGTGCCCGACGGGTCGTGACCAATATCATCAGAAAACTGGAAGAAGGTGGCTATCTCGAACAGCTACCGCCCGCTGAATAAACCTGACCGGAAAGACTCAAGTGGAAATTGTTGAACTCGATCTGGGTGAGGCTTCTTACCCTGTTTATATTATGGCCGGCGCCATGGCGCAAACAGACCTGTTTGCCCGTCATATTCGTGGCCGGCAGGTGATGATTGTCACCAACGAAACCCTGGCGCCGCTGTACCTGGAAAAAATGAAAGCCAATCTGCGGGACTATCAGACCGACGCTGTCATTCTGCCGGACGGTGAAGCTTATAAGACCCTGGAAACCATGAATCTGGTGATCACTGCATTGCTGGAGAAGGGCCACAATCGCAGCACGACCCTGATAGCGCTGGGAGGAGGCGTGGTTGGAGATATGACCGGATTTGCCGCGGCCTGCTTTCAGAGAGGCGTCGACTTCATTCAGGTGCCAACCACTCTGCTGGCACAGGTTGATTCTTCGGTGGGTGGCAAGACGGCAGTCAATCATGCTTTGGGTAAAAATATGATTGGTGCCTTTCATCAGCCTCAGGCGGTGATCATTGATCCGGAAACGTTGCTGACCCTGCCGCCAAGAGAACTGGCTGCAGGCATGGCTGAAGTCATCAAACACGGTGCTTTGGCGGATGATGAATATTTTTCATGGCTTGAACATGAAATTGTCGACCTGATGACGCCCGACCTCCGGAAAATGGCCTATGCTATAAAACGAAGCTGTGAAATTAAGGCAGAAATCGTTGCCCGCGACGAGAAGGAAGCCGGCGAGCGCGCATTGCTGAATCTGGGTCATACCTTTGGTCATGCCATTGAAACCGGGCTTGGCTATGGGGAATGGTTGCATGGAGAAGCCGTCGGTGCTGGCATGGTGATGGCAGGCGCTCTGTCGCATCGTCTCGGTATGCTATCTGAAGAGGAATTGCGGCGGCTCAAGACTCTCATAGTCGCTGCACGGTTGCCGGTTGACGCGCCTGAATCCTTGCGGAACGAGTTTCTGACACTGATGTACCGGGACAAAAAGGTCACCGATGGCGGTCTGCGACTGGTGTTACTGGAGAGACTCGGGAAGGCAGTGTTGCGGGATAACGTCAGCGATGAAGATGTACTGGCGGTGATCCGCGCAGGTTGAAGAAGCCCGGCTTTTTTGCAGCGCAAAGAATTTCTGGAAACAAGAGTTAAGGACAACTCACATGGTCAGCATGGCTGCAACGGAAATGTCGATGGTGGCAGACAAACAGCAAACAGTTCAGGGTTCTCGGGTGCCGGTCTATCTTGGGGTGGACGACCAGCTGAACCTGCCGGACAAACTGGCATTCCTTGCCAGTTATGGTGAAAAGTTTCTGATAGTAACCGGTAAGACCGGGCAGGGGAAAACCCTGCTGTGTGAAGCTGTCGCGGCTGAACTGCAGGGTGCTGTGCCGGCGCTGAAGCTTGAAGCCACCAGCTGCGACAGGAGTGGATGGCTGGCAGCGATTAATCGCGGGTTCGGACTCAGAAACAGTGATGACATCGGGTTGTTGCTGGCGTTTACTGCTGACCTCGCGAATTCCCTGAAAAAAGCCGTGCTGCTGGTTGATGATGCCCACCAGATCAAAGCCCGCAGCCTCAAACAGTTGCTGACCCTCTGCGAGCAGACCGGTTTAGGCCTGGCACTGTTCGGTAAACCCTCGCTGATTGCCAGAATCCCGGCCCGTGAATTCAGGCAACGGATATATCATTGTCCGCTGGCAAATCTGGACGGTGCCGGCGCCAGAAGCTTTCTGCGCAGGAAAATGCCGGACCTGGCTTCTGTCGATGCGGATGTACTCGATCTGATGATAGAGCGGTCCGAGGGTATCAGTGGTCGGCTTGAAGAACTGGCTGAGCAGTTACCTGCAGGCGCCCAGCGTCGATCCCTGCCCTGGATGCATTTCTCTGTGGCAGCCGTCCTGCTGGCTGTCATCATTACAGGCGTGAGCTACAAGAATCAGGACACAACCGTTAAGAACCTTAACCTGCTGACGGCTAATGAACCCTCTGCAGCGGGTGCTGTTGCCGTTGAATCGCAGTCTGAGGCTCCTGTAACGCCCGCCGGCAATAAAACCCCCACGCAGGATATCCTGGCAGCGGATGACATCCTGGCAGCGCCGCAGAGGGAGCTGGTGTCGCCCGATTCTGTTACCCATAGTGCTGAAGAAGCTCAGTTGGTGGTTAAAGATACGGTCCGGCCGGAGATAGCTGAGACATCTGCGGATGCCTTGCAGGATGCGCAGCCCCTCGCTGATCAACCATCGCCATTGACCGAAGATGACTCCCGCGCGCAGGTCAGTCAGGCTCGTAAGATCGCGCTGGAGGTGATTGCCCCGAGGGCATCAGTCGCCAGCAAGAATGCTGTCCAGAGCCCGGTCAGCGAAGGCAGCAAGCGCCTGCTGCGGTACAGTACCCGTAATGTCGGCGCTCAGCATCAGGACCCGGCACGATATACATTGCAACTGATGGGGTCGGGGACTGAGGACGGGATTATCGACATTCTGGATGCGCACCCAAATGTTTCCGGACTGTCGTACTTCAGAACTCAACGTGCAGATGAAGACTGGTATATTCTTACCTACGATAGTTATGATTCCCGGGAGCAGGCACTGGCTGCTATCGATCAGATTCCCGGTGACCTGGTCGCGAACCGCCCATGGGCCAGAACCTTTGGCAGTATCAACGCTTCACAACGTTGATCGACCGTCAGTCAGATTGTCCTCGAAAAGCCAGCTAATCGCGGCAAAATGTCCCGAAGTCTGAGTATTATTTGAAAATCTTGCAGGGTTAGCGGAACTAGTTCACGTTGTACGGTAACTAGTTTTGTTAAAGACATGATTTTAATTGATATTTTTAGGGACATCTTTTAATGTTCTCTGAATTCAGTCTGGTCCGCCCTGGCTGTACTGGGGTAATTCGAGGAGATAATAATGATACATGGGTCCCTCCCTAAGGCTATATCCATCATTTTCTTCAGCCTGTTGCTGACCGCTTGTGGTGGCGGCGGTGGCGGTGGCTCTGTGGTCAGTCCTGTTGGTGGCGGCACGGGTACAACCGGTGGTGGCACGACAACATCTCCGACATTGACGCTGTCGATTGCAGACAGTACCGGCGCAGCGACCAACACGGTGAATGGCACAGATACCATTACGGCCAGCGCGCTGTTCGTCGATGGCAACGGAGATCCGGTTTCCGGTGCGGTGATTACTTTTACGGCAGAAGTGGGAGAGCTGATTCCGGGTCAGGGTACTGCGCTCACTAACTCTGCGGGTATCGCGACCATTGATATCGGGGCAGGGACGGTCGCCGGGGCCGGTAATATATCGGCGACAGGCGTGCTGGATGGCAATCAGATTATCAGTAACAATGTCGGTATTCAGACTGATGGTCTGGGTTCTGGTGTGGGTTCAACCACCTATACACTCAGCCTGGCGATTACTTCTGGT
>JAGRIO010000597.1 GCA_020443225.1 Pseudomonadales bacterium | reverse complement strand
TATATCGACCTGTACCAGACCCACTGGCCCGACCACGATATGCCCTATGAAGAAACCCTGATGGCACTGGATGAACTGGTTCAGTCTGGCAAGGTGCGGGTCATCGGTTGCAGTAACGAGACAACCTGGGGCCTGACAAAAAGTCTGGCGGTGTCAGAAATGAACGGGCTGGCGCGCTACGAGACCATTCAGAATAATTTCAGCCTGAATAACCGGCGCTTTGAAGATGAACTGGCGCAGGCCTGCAGGAAAGAGCAGGTAAGTCTGATTCCCTATTCGCCGATTGGCGGTGGCGTGCTGTCTGGCAAATACAATGGTGGTAGCCGTCCCGACGGTGCCCGCTTCTCCCGTTATCTGGAAATGGGTGGCCGTCAGGCTGTGATGGCGCAGCGGTTCGTCAACGAAAAGTCTCTCGCTTCGACAGAACGTTTTTCGCAGATTGCCGCCGAAGCCGGTATTTCGCCCGTTACCCTGGCTGTCGCCTGGAGCAAACAACATGATTTCGTCGCATCTACGATTGTGGGTGCGACGCGGGTCGATCAGCTGGATGACATCTTTGCGGCTGCCGATCTGGTGCTCAGCAAGGAAACCATGAAAGCGATCGATGCGGTTTCAAAAGAGATCATGTATCCGATGGGATAAAGCCGGCAGGGTGTACTCTGACTGAAGGTGTATCAGTGGCGGCTCGCCGGTTTCAGCGAGCCGCCACTGTTGTTTCAGAGCGGATGAACTTTCACGGGCAGGTGGGTATAACCCTTGACAAAATTTGACAGCGTGCGCCTTGGTGTTCCTGTTACCTCAACAAACCGGAAACGCTGCTGAATTTCTTCCCACAGAACCCGCAACTGCATTTCTGCCAGCCGGTTACCCATGCAGCGATGCAACCCGAAACCGAAGGACACATGCTGCCGGGCATTGGGCCGGTCGATGATCAGTTTGTTGGCGTTCTCAAACACGCTTTCATCACGGTTGCCTGATACATACCACATGACAACCTTGTCGCCCTTCTTGATCCGCTTGCCGCGCAGGATGGTGTCCTGGGTCGCGGTACGGCGCATGAAGGTCAGCGGGGTTTGCCAGCGGATGATCTCCGGCACCAGCTTGGGAATCAGACCAGGATTATCGCGCAGCTTCTGATACTGCTCCGGATTTTCGTTCAGCGCCAGCACACCGCC
>JAGRIO010000596.1 GCA_020443225.1 Pseudomonadales bacterium | reverse complement strand
CAACTTCCGGACGTTCCAGGATCCAGTTGTTCAGATCATTTAATGACATTAGAGAGCCTCGTTCAGGTGTATAGAAACCGACTGGAAGCTCGGCAGAATAGCACAGAATCCGGCTTCATCGGCCTGACCTCGCTGTCGCCTCTGTCCGGTCAGTGCTGGTACTGCGTGATCAACCGGTCGAGTTCGCGGCTCTGCTTTTCAGTTCGTATCGTCTGCCACAGTGCTTCAGCGTCAGGGTGTACTTTGCGCAGATGATTGAGCCATTGCTTCAGTCGGCCGACGCTGTCTTTTTCTGGCATCACGGTTCGAATGTCGAACCAGAAATCCAGTAACAACTTATGAACCAGTTGCCACTGGGTCTCTGCTAATTCTCGCTGTCTGATTCTGTGCGCCAGATCTGGACATCGAACGGCGCCTCTGCCCAACATAACATCAGGGGTGCCGGAAAGCGCAACACAAGCATGGTAGTCAGCGACCGTCCAGATATCGCCATTGGCAATCAACGGGATACTAATTGCTTGTCTGATATTCGCCAGCTCGTGCCAATGGGCCGGTGGCGCATAGCCTTGCTGGCGTGTACGCGCATGAACGGTCAGTTCGTCGGCACCGCCAGCTTCAATTGCGTGAGCATTCTCAAGCATCAGTGTGGTGTCGTCATAACCCAGGCGCATCTTGGCTGAGACGGTCACATCTTTCGGAACTGCACGTCGTACACTATCGATCACCCGGTACAGACTCTCGGGGTCCTTCAGCATCGAGGCTCCGCCGTTGCGGCGATTAACTGTCTTGCTGGGGCAACCGAAATTGATATCAATACCATGGGAGCCGAGTTCGACTGCCAGCCACGCGTTCGCGGCCATGGCAGATGCATCACTGCCGAGAAGCTGCATGCGAACTGGCGTACCGCAGGCTGTTCTTCCACCGTTTTCCAGTTCCGGGCAGGCTGTGAAGAAGACGCGCCTGGGATAAACGCGATCCACCACCCGCAAAAACTCGCAGACCACCCAGTCAAAACCGCCTTGTGCGGTCAGCAGACGTCGCAGGTGTACGTCCGCGAGTCCCTCCATAGGTGCCAGTACGATTCTCATTGGTCTCGGTTATCCACGGCTGTCAGCTTCGACTGCCTTTCGCGCTTTGGTGATCTGTATTCCGGTAAACCTGAGTTTCTTCATGAG
>JAGRIO010000595.1 GCA_020443225.1 Pseudomonadales bacterium | reverse complement strand
CTGCGCATGGCGGGCGAACTGGCAGATGGCGTCTGGATTCGGGTCGGCAGGCACCCGGACAATTTACGAGCCGCCTGGGAACAGGTCTGTGAAGGCGCACGCAGTGTCGGTCGTGATCCCGCTGACATTGAACTGGGGCTGATATTTCACACCGCGGTGGCTGATGACCCGCAAATCGCCCATACCATGGCGCTGGCCATTGCGGCGGGTTACTACGAATATTCGCCCTTTCTTTTCGATGCACCGGGCATCAGCTGGGCTGGCCCGGATGTTCATGAATTAAGAGTGCAGGCCTATCCGGATTTTCATCACCACCGTGACCCGGTGCATGCCGGCAAGCTGGTGTCGTTTTTGCCGCCAGAAGCCGCTGATGCTTTTGCGCTCTATGGCGACTGGGATGCCATTGCCAGCCAGTTACAGGCAGTCTTACAGCTGGGTTTGCCAGTCTCAGTGATACTCCCGCACCCTATTACACCCGTTGGTAGCACTGTGAATTACCTGCGGGACTGTGCAGAACAATTAATCAGAAACTTCAGGGCAGAATAATCTATGAGTGAACAAAAACATGATCCCGCAGCGCTGCAGGCGTTCGCAGGTAAAGTCAGCCAGAGTGTAACAGCGGGTATGAATGTGGCGCTGACCCATGTGGGTGAGCAGCTGGGTCTGTATCAGGGGTTGGCCGAATTAGGTACAGCGACCAGTGACAGTCTGGCGGAAAAGACCAATCTGTCGGAGCGCTGGGTACGGGAATGGCTGTACCAGCAAACCTGCGCAGGGCAGGTGTCTTATGATGAAGAACAACAGCAATTTTACCTGACCCCGGAAGCCAAAGCGGTGCTGGCAACGCCGGATCATCCTGCCTATATGGGCGGCATGGTGCATTCCGTGGTTGCGATGTATGACACGGTAGAGCATCTGCCAGATTGCTTCCGTACTGGTATTGGCCAGAGCTTTGATGACAAGGGTGAAGCCTGTGCCTGTGGTATCGAACGCATGAGCAGGAAGTTTCAGCAGCTGCACCTGGTGCCGACACTGTTGCCAGCACTGGATGATGTGGTGCGCAAGCTAGAGGCCGGTGCGCTGGTAGCCGATGTTGGCTGTGGTGCTGGCGTCGCGATGATACAGATGGCGAAGGCCTTTCCGAACTCGATCTTTATTGGATATGACCTGTCGATGAA
>JAGRIO010000594.1 GCA_020443225.1 Pseudomonadales bacterium | reverse complement strand
CTATCAAGTGGGCAGATAAACGCACCCTCATGTATCTGTATGAAGATCAGGGTGACACGGTACTGGCCTCTGTCAGTCTGAAAGGTCAGCGGCAGGAAATTACCCGAGCTGTTGGCGGTCAGTCTTTAGGGCGCCCCTACACCTCTGGTGACTATGATGTTGCGGGCGGGGTCATTGCCTATACCTCGGCAACCAGCCATCGACCAGCAGATATTACGGTTATTCGTGGTGGTAAGTCGCGACGCTTAACAGATCTGAATGGTGATCTGCTGGATTATCGTGAGCTGGGCGCAGTGCATGAGATCAGGTATCGCTCATCTTTTGATGGCCAGGAGATTCAGGGTTGGTATATGACGCCACCCGGGTTTGATCCGGCGCAGAAATATCCTCTCATACTGGAGATTCACGGCGGTCCGCACGCGTCCTATGGCCCGCAGTTTTCCGCTGAAATCCAGCGCTATGCAGCCGAAGGCTATGTGGTGTTCTGGGACAATCATCGCGGCAGTACCGGTTATGGTGAGGAATTTGCGCTGCTGTTGCAGTACAAATATTCAAGCCCCGAAGACTATGCTGACCATGACAGCGGCGTGAACGCCATGATAGAGAAAGGCTTTATCGACCCGGAAAGGTTGTTCATTACCGGTGGCTCCGCCGGCGGTATTGCCAGTGCTTATGCGATTGGCCTGACAGACAGATATCTTGCCGCAGCGGTCGCCAAGCCCGTGATTAACTGGTTGTCAAAAGTACTGACCGGCGACAGCTATCTGTATCAGGTGCCGAATCAGTTTCCGGGTATGCCCTGGGATCATATGGAGCATTACTGGAAGCGTAGTCCGTTGTCACTGGTAGGTAAGGTTGTCACCCCAACGATGCTGATTACCGGTGAAGCTGACCGGCGGACGCCGATCTCGGAAACCGAGCAGTTTTATCAGGCCCTGAAACTCAAAGGCGTCGATACCCTGATGGTGCGGATTCCCGGCTCGTCCCATGGCATTGCTTCCAGGCCGTCGCGAATGATTGCCAAGACGGAAAATATTCTGGCGTGGTTCCGGAAATATGATGTCAGGCAGGATGTGGAGGCTGATGATTGAAAATGACTTCAGGCCTTGATATTCACCGGGCGTCAGCCGTCTCGTAAGTGGCTTGATTTCACCCATCATTGCTAACGGGATAAAAGTGCCGCGACAGATCAGTGGCGGC
>JAGRIO010000593.1 GCA_020443225.1 Pseudomonadales bacterium | reverse complement strand
AACCCTGGCTGCATTTGCCACTGGGGCTGACCTCACAACTGGCCATTATTGTCGTTGTGTCTTTTCTGGCGATATTTTCAGCTGTCTCTGGCGTTGCCAAAGGTATCCGCCGGCTGAGTGAGATCAATATTCTGGTCAGCATTCTGTTGCTGCTGGCGATCCTTATCATGGGGCCCACGCTCTATCTGTTGAAGCTGATGCCAGCGAGCCTCTGGGACTACCTCAGCAACGTCATTCCCATGGGATTCTGGACCGCCGAGAAAGCCAGAAATCAGGCCTGGCAGGGAGCCTGGACGGTCTTCTACTGGGGCTGGTGGCTGGCGTGGATGCCTTTTGTAGCACTGTTCGTTGCGCGCATATCAAAGGGAAGAACTGTGCGTGAATTTATATTGGGAGTACTTCTTGTACCTTCTGCCATGGTTCTGGCCTGGATGACTATTTTTGGTGGTACAGCGCTCTATCAGGAAGTACAGCAGGGCACAGATATCAATCAGATCGTCAATACAGACTACAGTCTCGGTATGGTTGCTCTGATTCAGGGGTTGCATGTCCCGGCGCTGGAAACACCGCTGTACATCGTTGTGTCATTTCTGCTGTTTTCCTGGCTCATCACCTCGCTGGATTCAGCCACGCTGGTGATCTGCCATATCCTGCATGTTGATCACCTGAACAGTATGAAAATTTTCTGGGGTTTCATCCTCGGCACGGTGACTGCCACGTTACTGCTAATGGGTGGAATTGGTGCCCTGCAGGCGGCGTCGATTATCGTGGGGCTGCCCATGGCATTCCTTGCCCTGCTGATGATTGTTGCCTGCTATCGGTTCATCCATCAGGGCTAGTGTCAGGTTCCTGTGAACCCGGGGACTTTTCACTGGCATGGTGGCGGCCGCTTTCGGCATAATCTGCGCTCGGACCACCATGCCCCCATTCTATGATTTCAGCAACCGAAGCACTTGAGCGCCTGAAGGCTGGCAATAAGCGATTCTATGAAGATCAGATTCCACCCTCCAGAGGCAGGGAACAACTTACTCGCCTGAGTGTCAGCCAGTCACCCTTTGCCATTATTCTTGGATGCTCCGATTCCCGGGTGCCAGCAGAAATCGTCTTCGATCAGGGGTTAGGTGATCTCTTTGTTATCCGGGTAGCCGGGAATATCGTAGCGCCATCACAAGTCGGCAGCGTAGAGTTCGCTGCCGAAAGTTTTGGTACCCGTC
>JAGRIO010000592.1 GCA_020443225.1 Pseudomonadales bacterium | reverse complement strand
TGGATCAACTGGGCCTGTTATCAGGCACAGACAATGACACGCACGGCATCCAGCCGGATATCACTGCTGTCGATAGCCGCCAGTAGCTGTTCCCGGGTCGTCTCCAGATAGGCTATTTCTTCGGGTCTGACCGCTTCATTGGTTCGGGCCAGACTGCGCAGCCGCTGGGCTTCGTGTTGCAGCTGGCGATCAGCTCTTTCACGTGCTGACTGTACCAGCGTGCCCAATTCAGCTGTCGCCAGCGTACCGGCTTTCTCCAGCATCTTTTTCAGACCAATGAGCTGGGAATCCAGAATCTTGTGAAGTGCATCAGCGCCGATATCCAGACGCAGACTCTCAAAATCATCGAACGGCAGCTGCGGGGCAAGATTCAGCAGGTTAGGGGCGATGACCTGCCGAAGTACCGTTGGTGGCAGATAGCGGTCAGCCATCAGGGCCCTGGGAGCCAGGCATTCAGCCACGTACAACGTTTCCATCAGCACCGTACCGGTCTTCAGCCCGGGATGTCTGATCACGATCATAGTACTGTTGCCCAGCGGTTCCGCCGTTACCCGGTCCAGCGCCTGCTGAACCAGTGGGTTCTCCCAGGTGAAGAACGCAACGTCCTCGCGGGCCAGTGCAGTTTCTCTGGAGCAAGTGAACCGGACGCCATCTTCAGGCAGTTCGGGATAATGGTAATGATCCTGCGTCTCCAGACTGACGGCGAAATTCCTCACCATGGTATCGCCGGGTTTGACGACAAACACACCATCACCCAGGTCATCAGATTCCAGACCAAAGGCATCAAAGGATTTTTCCATGTAGGCGAGCAGTTCTTCGCCGCCTTCATTGTGCCGGATATCTTCTACCAGCCCTGCTGATATGTGAGGGCGGTGGGAGTTCAGCTCCAGGAGCCGGTCCCGACCCCGATGAAGTTCAGCGAGCTTTTGTTGATTCAGTTCGCGGGTATGAGCGATCAGCTCGTCCAGTGTCGGGAACCGGCAGGTGGCATCCCGAATGCCCAGCAAGGCCTCGAACTCCGGTAGCAAGGGTTCAAAGATACTCTGAGCAATGGCGTTCGGGGCTTCAAATAGCTGCAAGCCCTCGTGGAACCAGCGAAACAGGGCATGGCTGACCGAAGCTTCCAGCAACGGAATGTGTATCTTCACCGTCTCGGTCTGACCGATTCTGTCCAGGCGGCCAATCCTTTGTTCCGTGAGATCCGGACTGGGGGGCA